>JBLIZM010000198.1:0-3052 GCA_048859855.1 Trichlorobacter sp. | reverse complement strand
GAAATCGAGGGGTAGGTGGGTAGAGATCTACACCACCCACAGTGACCAGACGTACGACCCTTCTTTGGCCACGGCTGTGCTTACTGTCACCGGTCAGAAACTGAAAGTTCATATCCCGCAGATCTACATGACCTCCGGGGTAATAAGTTCAGAGATTCGTATTGACATATTCACTACAGCCGGTGATGTTGAAACATCTCTCGACAGTTATTCACCGGATAACTACGATGTTAAGTGGTGGGATATCGATAATGATGACAATGGTAAATATACCGCTCCGATGAATACATTGCAGCAGTTAACCATCTACTCAACCTCCAAAGTTACTGGGGGGTCTGGTCCTTTGACGTTTAGTGAACTACGTGATCGCGTTATCTCTAATAACACCGATACGTCATTACCTATCACCGCTGGTCAATTGTCTACGAAGATGAGTGACCTAGGTTACACTTTGGTTAAGAATATCGATAACGTTTCTGATCGGATGTTCTTGGCTACTCGACCAATGCCACGTGGTTCTACCGCGTTGGAGAAAGGTGGTCTAGCCGCTGGTGCAAATTGCATGATGGGTCTGCTATCCACCACGCTTTCTAAACTCTCCTCTAGCGCAACGGTGAGGAACAATAACCGACGTATCACCATTTTGCCAGAAACGCTTTATAAGCTCACTGGGGGCGTTATAGAGGTGGTCTCTGATGAAGAGATGGCTAAGATTAAAAATTATAACATCGATCAGGTCGCCAGCCTTATCAATTCTGGTACGTATATGTATTCACCTTTCCACTACGTGTTGGATGTGAATGATAACGTATTTGACTCACGTGCTTATTATCTTGATTCACCGGTAATCAAGTCACGTTCCTTCATAGCCGAGAATGAAACCACGGCAATTGAAGTTTCCACAGGGTCTTACAGTATTGAAAAGATCACTAACGGTTACAAGATCCTTATTAAGACCAAGTCAGGTGATACTTACAAAACACTGAGAGATGATCAGGTTCACGTACAGTTGGCATTCAAACCCTCTGACGAGATTGACTATGCTTATCTCAACGGTACTTTGTTAGGTAAGGCTGATGATGAGCGTGTTTGGGAATTTATCTTGGGTACCGACTATGATATCGATTCCAAAGACGAGTTGCTTCTCAACACGTTTACGATGTATGATAACCAGCCGGGTAATTACCCTATCTCTTTGCTGGGGGACATTGAAGTTATTTACGCCGTCAGCAATTATGCCATAGCTGATTTGGCTAACAGTAGCATCGATAAGGTTCTGGTTAAGTATCAGTTGCCCAGTGATGTGGTAGGTATTATCCAAGAAAGGTTTAACCTTCATCTCGGTGATGCTTTATCGAGCTTGTGGTCTAATTCACGGTCAGTGGTAAGTGAGTTGGATTACGTTCGTTATACTGAGAACATTCCGGCTGTATACCCCAGTAACGTTTACGAGATTGACCCTGCGACTGGACGCAATAAACTCTTTATGATCGATGGCAAATTGACCATGAAGTTGTTACACGCTAAGGGCGAGGTTCAACTGGTTGAAGGAGAAGTGATATACGAACATACCGTGGGTGAAATCGTTAAGGTGAACGGTGAGGGGGTTATCAAAGACCAGCGAGAGATTCTGCGTCAAGTGGATATCTTCATGATCGATGGTGCATTCCGTTTCGCTACATCTCCTATCGATATCGCCTATGTCAAGAACTTGGCATCAACAGTTGTAAGTTATTTGGAAGATGATATTGCACCTATCTCCAAACAATTGTTGGAACGTACGGAACTGTTCTTCTACCCGACTGCACAACTGGGTAATATCACTGTAATCGTTGGCAATGGTATTTACCAGAGCATTCCAGCTACACTGAGCTTTACGGTTAAATTTTACCTTAATGAGGTAAACTATAACGATCTCAGCTTGAGAACGAGCCTTAGCAATACTGCTAAGGAGGTGATAGCATCTGTGTTGAAAGGAACAACGGTAACAGTAGAGTCAATCCAAAGTAAGATAAAGACGATAGCTGGAACAGACATCATTGGTGTAGACGTAGATAAGTTAGGTGTGAATAAGGATATCTCGGTATTCACTGTTAAGGATGAAAGCACAAGAGCGAGTATTAAACGAGTTCTTGTATCCTTACCTGATGCTACGCTTAAGATCTATGATGATATCACTATTGACTTCATTAAACACTCAGTGTAATTAACGGCATAAGGGGAGGGTAAAACCTCCCCTTTATTATGTCAACTTACTCAGCATTCAGAATATGACCAGGACGGAGTTCATCATACTCCTTAATGGCCATCTCCAAACGATTAGCTATCTCAACGATAGTTTCATCGTATTTGATACTGTCAACGTCATCAATCTTCTTGGCGTCTTGGCCAATCAACCGCGTGATAACAGCGAAGGAATGGAACAGATACTGGGCATCTGAGTTAGTCATATAAATCAACTTAACCATCTGAAGCTGAACAACAGCTAACTCATTAGCCAAGTTCTTGAGAACAGTATAAACGTTCTTAGAACCTTCCTCAAAGGCTTTTATTTCCCCCATCAGATCAGGATCACCTCTAGCTTCATCCTTAGCAACTTCATGGATGTAGTTATTAGCGGCCTCCAATCTCCGTCCATCGCGATTCACAGCAAGATTACTAGCCCCGATGGGGTGCTTAGCAACACCGGCTTGTTCAACAGGATTGGCTTCAGCAATATCGCCTGTGAACATCTTGACCGACGCTGCCCCACGATCCATACCCTGTTGGCTTGCCCCCATAATCCGAAGCATAGCTTTCTGACTACGGTTACCACCACCCATCAACTTTTGCCAATTATCTGCCATCTTCTTGAAATAAGAACTCATCTGTTCTGATTGTTTATTAAACTCGGCATCAATAACATCTTTACCGACAAACTCAGTTACAGCTGTGAGATCTTTAATCAGTTCACTATAAGCATCAAATGGTTTAGTGTGACGCTGGTAGATACGATCAACATAATCGCTTGGCTTACCATATTCTTCACGAAGATTTTGAACAGCTGTCTTCG
>JBLIZM010000197.1:0-2988 GCA_048859855.1 Trichlorobacter sp. | reverse complement strand
CCGGAACAATGAAATAGCTTCCGGTCTTTTGTGGTGCATTACTGAGAGCGCCCTCCTGGCCGACAGACTCAAGAACGCAGTCATCCCGAAAGGCATTGGCCATCGGTACTGCATGGGCCGTGGGAATGACGGTATCGGTATTAAGTTCGTTCAAGGTCTCGACATAGCCGAGGATTGCTTCCATCTGCCCGGTAAACAGTGTAAGCTCATCTTCACTGAGGGTCAGACGGGCGAGTCGGGCAACATGTTCGACATCGGTTCTGGTGATACGCATAGGGGTACGGTTCCTTGGGGACTGGATATCCTATATAATGGTTTGTAGTATCTACCATAGTTTGCGAAAGACTGGCAACCCTTGTTGCGGAATCGGAATGTAAAAAGTGCTTGACACGTTTTTGAGCGTCACGTATGGTACACCTCTTCGTAAAACTAAGACGGCTCTGTCTGTGTGTTTGTCAGTAGGGCTGGTGTGAGGATTGCAATGAGAACAGAAGTGGCAAAAAAAGAGACCGTTAACCACCAATGGTTTGTGGTCGACGCTGAGAATATCGTTCTGGGTCGTCTTGCGACACAGATTGCTAACGTCCTGCGTGGTAAGCACAAGCCGGTGTATACCCCGAGTGTTGATACCGGTGACTTCGTAATCGTCGTTAATGCAGAGAAGATTGCGCTGACCGGTTCTAAGACTGTTGGCAAGATCTACTATAGCCACTCCGGTTTTCCGGGCGGTATTAAGTCTGCAACTGCCGGCGAGATGCTGAACACCAAGCCAGAGGAAGTTATCCGTAAGGCGGTCAAGGGGATGCTCCCGAAAAACAAGCTTGCCCGTCATATGTTGAAGAAGCTGAAAGTATACGCTGGTGCATCCCACCCGCATGAGGCACAGCAGCCATCTGCGCTGAGCCTGTAATACCTTACGACTTATCTGTTTGAGGAGATACGATTATGGCAGCAGTTAGTTTCTACGGTACCGGTAAAAGAAAAAGCTCAGTCGCCCGTGTTTGGCTTAAGCCCGGTGCAGGCCGTATTGTGGTCAACAACAAGGCTCTTGATGAGTATTTTGGCCGCGAAACCTCCAAGATGGTTGTTCGTCAGCCACTTGAGTTGACGGAAAATGTTGGTAAGTTCGACATCTTTGTCAACGTCTGCGGTGGTGGTGACTCAGGTCAGGCTGGTGCGATTAAGCACGGTATCACCAAGGCTCTCCTTGAGGCAGATCCTGAACTGCGTGGTGATCTGAAAAAAGCCGGCTTCATTACCCGCGACTCACGGGTTAAGGAACGTAAAAAGTACGGCCGCGCTGCAGCACGGAAGCGCTTCCAGTACTCCAAGCGTTAAGACTCGCTGGCGTTTCGCCGGTAATCTGTGGTACATGGGGGATGTCCAGACAGGACGTCCCCCATTTTTTATGGTTTGTCTGGTCCTTTGGAGGTATGCATGGTCGATCGTAGTCTGATACAGACACTCCTGGTCTTTTGCGTTATCCTTGGCGGGATCTATCTGCTTGCGATGGTGGTGCTCCCTTTTCTTGCTCCGAGTTTGTGGGCATTAATTGTTGGTGTGCTCACGTTCCCGCTATACCGCCGCCTGCGAGGGGTGCTCGGTCAACGTGAGGGGCTCGCTGCCGTGGGGATGACGCTTGGCGTTGTTCTCGGTGTTTTGGTGCCACTGCTTATCTTGGTATCGATACTTGCCGGAGAGGTGGCATCGGTATATCGAATCGTTAGTGACCATCTGGTTTCTGGTGGTTCAGCAGATCCGTTACACAGCCTAACCAATGACCCACGTTTTGCACCGACTATCACCTTATTTAAAGAATATAGCGCGAAGGCTGGGGTTGATCTGTACGGAAGTGCCCTTGAGGCATCTAAAGCGGTTCTCTCGAAAATGACCCAGTCATTGACGTCGTTACTTGCTAACTCTTTTGGGGTGCTGTTGGATATGGTCGCGATGCTGTTCATACTCTATTTTGTCTATGCCGATGGCGAACGGGCACTAGTTTGGCTAAAGCGGGTTACGCCAGTTGATGGCGGATCCCAGCGCAGTATTCTGCTGGCTATTCAGAATGTTCTGTCTGCGTTTATCTACGGGACCTTTCTGACTAGTCTTGTACAGGCGGTGCTGGCTGGAATTGCCTATGCAGTACTTGGAGTTCCTTCTCCATTATTGCTTGCCGTTTTAACGGGGATTGGTGGGCTGGTTCCTGTGGTTGGTACCGCATTGGTTTGGGGGCCAGCGGCGCTCTATCTATATCTAGCCGGTGCAACCACTCAGGCTATTGGTTTAGTGATCTTTGGTGCTGTGGTAATCGGTATGGCCGATAATGTCGTGAAGCCGATGTTTATGAGTAGCCGTGTACAGTTGCCGGTTGTGTTGATGATGGTTGGGGTGCTTGGCGGCCTTGCTTCGTTTGGGGTACTTGGCGCAATTATGGGGCCACTTCTTCTGGCAGTACTCTATGATGTATTGATTGTCGCCCCAGCAGATTTGATTCGCCGAGACAGTGTCTAAGCAAAGGAGTCTAACATGATACGCGTTGCAGTTATTGGTGCGAGTGGGTATACCGGAGTCGAGCTGTTACGGTTGCTGTATCGGCATCCCGAGGTTACGGTTACTGTCGTTACCTCGGAGCAGTCTGCTGGCCGGCCGGTTTCTTCTGTATTCCCGAGCCTGCGGGAGCGGTATGATGACTTGCTTGAATCCTTAGACCCAACGGCCATTGCCCAGAAGGCTGATGTCGTCTTCACGGCGTTGCCTCATCAGGCTGCCATGAAGGTTGTGCCGGCTTTTCTCGAAGCAGGGGTTCGGGTTGTCGATCTTTCTGCTGACTACCGTCTGCGGGATGCCTCCGTGTATGAAGCGTGGTATGAGCCTCATGTTACACCGGAGCTCCTTGCTGATGCGGTATATGGACTGCCGGAATGTTATCGGAGCCAGATTGCCGGTGCCCGGCTGGTGGCAAACCCGGGGTGTTATCCAACGAGCGTT
>JBLIZM010000196.1:0-3159 GCA_048859855.1 Trichlorobacter sp. | reverse complement strand
ACGGTCACTCCTTTCACTGTAGATCAGTCACTACTGACCTGACAGCAACCACAACTGAATATGGCTCATAGACACCTGTCTCTCAGTTGTTCCTGTTACAGGTTACATGCCAAAAAGCGTAAGCAGGCAAAAATGCTCTGTTCAGTAGTAGTTTCTGGATTGAAGGGGGGACGTTAGCATGAAACGTACGCAGCCAAACCGTTACTGTATCGTAACAACAAAACAAAAAACGTTACGCAAAAATCACATATCACCGAGCAACTTGAGCTTTTCCCAGAGGGTTTTACGAGAAATGCCCAATAAACGGGCAGCAGCAGCCTTGCGTCCACCCGTAGCTTTGAGCGCTTCACTAATTGCCTGACGCTCGATATCACCACGGCAGTTTGCTAAGCGCAGGTCATACAGACCGTTATCACTTTGCTGCAACATCACAGCGTGACCAACCCCATGAACAGCCGTAGCACTCCGTGCGGCAACAAATGTTTCAGGCAAGTCATCGGGAGAAATACAGCCCCCTTGGCACAAAGCGACTGCCCGCTCAATTGCATGTTCGAGTTCACGGACATTACCGGGATAAGGGTATGCCGTCAACACAGCCCGAGAGGCTTCACAGATACCAAGCATTGGCCGGTTCATCTGCTCACAGAAGCGCTTCACAAAGAACTCCGCCATGGCCAGGATATCTTCGCGCCGTTCACGCAATGGCGGAACCGGCAGCGTAATCACATTCAAGCGGTAATAGAGGTCCTCGCGAAAAAGCCCTTCGGCGACCAGCTGCCGAAGATCCCGGTTGGTCGCTGCAATAATTCGGACATCCACCGTAATCTCACGGGTACTTCCCAAACGGGACAGGATACGCTCCTGTAGTACCCGCAACAATTTAGCCTGGGCACTGATTGGTAGGTCGCCGATTTCATCTAGAAAAATAGTCCCCCGATTTGCCTGTTCAAACTTACCCGGATGACTCGCGATGGCACCGGTGAAGGCACCACGCTGATACCCGAACAGTTCAGATTCAATTAAGTTTTCGGGCAGAGCAGCACAGTTCACGGTGACCATCGGCTGGTCCTTACGTAAACTGTTACGCTGAATTGCGGCTGCAACCAATTCTTTGCCGGTTCCACTCTCACCGGTAATCAGCACCGTTGACTCAAGACGTGCAACCGCGCCAATAGTCTGAAAGACCGGAACCATCGCCGCGCTAATACTGACAAATCCGCTAAAGGCCCCGCAAGGGCCTCCGCGCCGAAGCGTCTGATTTTCGTCCTGAAGGTGCTGACGGTCAGTAACATCACGGCTGACCAGCAAGGTTCCCTGATACTGACCGGCATCGGTACGTATCGGATAGTAGGTATTCTCAAAGAAACGGCCGCGAACTTCAATGACGCGCCGTGACTGATCAATCGACCGGTCTTTAAGCCCTGACAAGAGCCCTATGATCCTTTCGCGAGAATGGGGAGCATGGATGCTGAGTACGGAGCGACCAACAACATTTTCCGCTCTAATTCCCCGGATTTCCTCGGCAGCATGGTTAACAAAGAGAATGGCATCATTGGTATCCGCGATAATAATCCCATCTGCCATACTCATCAGCACATCCCTACTTAACCCCGTAATACTCTCTGACATACCACCTCCGTTACGAAACAGTAACATATCATCACACCGCTGACAACAGCGAGGGCGCCCATAAACCGTTCGCAACATTCCTCGCCAGTTGACTTTTCAGCCGTATCGTGTATACAGGGTAGAATCGCATTGAAACGTAAATGATTTCTCATGAAAGAGTGCCGAATGTCGCTTGAAGGAACAAAAGCACCTGCATTTTCACTGGAGGGAAGTGACGGACAGACCCACACCCTGGCACAGTATGCCGGTTCCGGGCTGATCCTGTTCTTCTACCCCAAGGATAACACCTCCGGATGCACAAAAGAAGCCTGTAATTTCACCCGTCTTGCGGAGCAGTTTGCCCACTACGGGTATACCGTTCTCGGTGTGAGCAAGGATTCATTGGCATCCCATCAACGATTCATAACCGCCCATGGTCTGACAACGGTTCTGCTCTCCGATCCGGACACCACCATGATGCAGGCATACCAGGCCTTTGGCGAAAAGATGCTGTACGGTAAACCGGTGACCGGGACGATCCGTTCAACGGTGGTTATTGGCGCAGATGGTCAGATCAGCCGACACTGGGCAAAAGTTGCCAAGGCCGAGACCCATCCTGAGCAGGTGCTTGATTACATCACAACGATCAGCAGATCATAAAAGGAGGCAGTAATGAGTTTCTTTTCGATGAAAGAGGTGTTGGACTTCGCCGTTGGGCGGGAAGAATTGGCATACCAGATGTATCTCAGGGCTGCCGAGCTGTCCAAGAACCCGGCAGCGAAGAAGCTGTTTACTGAGTTGGCTCAGGAAGAGGCCACCCACAAAGATGTTTTCGCAAAAATTGAACCGGACAAGATTCCCGATGCCACGGTCTGCAACATCCCCGAGGCAACCATCGGTAACTATCTGAAAGAGGTTCCGTTCCATCCTGACATGAACTACCAGGAGATCCTGACCTTCTCGCTGAAGTCAGAGGAAAATTCCTATCAGCTCTATAAAGCTGCTGCCGGTATGACCGAAGATGCGCGGCTGCAGAAAATCCTGCTGAGCTTCGCGGAAGTCGAACTGGGACATCGCCGTAAGATTGAAGCACTCTACGACGAGCATGTCTTAACCGAAGGATAAGCGGTTCGTCAGCGTGACAAACCAAAAAGGGGGGCCACACGGCTCCCCTTTTTTTATACCGAACCCGGCACTGGATCAGCTTACATCCCGGTCACCGCATAAATACCCGGTGCATTGCGCCAGACCCCTTCAACATCAAGCCCATACCCAAACACAAATCGATCCGCGACCGTCAAACCGACATAGTCAGGGTGGTAGTCACGGCAGACTTTCCGGTCATGATCCTTTTCCAGCAGAACCGCTGTCCGCACGTTCGTGGCGCCAAGCTTCAGACACGCCTCACGAATTGCCAAAAGTGTTATTCCTTCATCATAAATATCATCAACCAGCACCACGGTCCTCCCTGCGACACCGGTTGGAACCGCGGACAACCATTCAAGCTCGCTACCAACCCTATCAAATCCATAGCGGGTTGCATGCAGGTAG
>JBLIZM010000195.1:0-2250 GCA_048859855.1 Trichlorobacter sp. | reverse complement strand
GGTTGGAAGTGCGATCGCTTCATCAAGCGCGTTGGTATGCAGCGACTGGGTTCCCCCCAATACGGCGGCCATCGCCTCAATGGTGGTACGAATGACGTTATTGTAGGGAGCCTGCTCCGTCAAACTCCAGCCCGAGGTTTGGCAATGGGTTCTGAGTGCCAGTGACAATGGATTCTTCGGGTTGAACTGGGACATCAACTCAGCCCAGAGGAAGCGGGCAGCGCGAAGCTTTGCCACTTCCATGAAGAAGTTCATGCCGATGGCAAAGAAGAATGACAGACGCGGTGCGAACTGATCAACTTCCAGCCCTTTAGCAAGGGCTGCCTTAACATATTCAATACCATCCGCCAGAGTAAACGCTAATTCCTGAACGTTATTAGCCCCAGCCTCCTGGATATGATAACCACTAATGGAGATTGAGTTAAACTTCGGCATATACTTGCTGGTATATTCGATAATATCAGCGATGATTTTCATTGAAGGGGTCGGTGGATAGATATAGGTGTTCCGTACCATGAACTCCTTCAGAATATCATTCTGGATTGTACCCGCCAAACGGTCCTGCGAAACTCCCTGCTCCTCAGCAGCAACGATGTATAGTGCCATAATCGGCAATACCGCGCCGTTCATGGTCATGGAGACCGATACATCACCAAGCGGGATATCCTTGAACAGAATTTCCATATCAAGAATCGAGTCAATGGCGACACCGGCCTTACCAACGTCACCAACTACCCGCGGGTGATCAGAGTCATAGCCACGATGGGTTGCCAGGTCAAAGGCAACGGATAGCCCCTGCTGTCCTGCCGCAAGGTTACGGCGATAGAACGCATTTGATTCCTCAGCCGTAGAAAAGCCGGCATACTGACGCACTGTCCAGGGACGACCAGCATACATCGTTGCCTTCGGTCCACGGGTAAAAGGGGCGAATCCCGGCATCGTATCGACATTTTCGAGTTTCTCAAGGTCAGCCAGCGTATACAGCGGCTTGACCTGAATCCCCTCAGGTGTCTCCCAAAGGAGACTATCGCTTGAGTCTTTCTTCAGCTCCTTGGCTGCGAGCTTTTCCCAATCGGTCGTTGTCTTCGAGTCAAATGTGGCCATGGCGGATACCTCGTCTGTATAGTCGGTAAGTTGGCGGCTTCTGCGCCAAAGGCTCCAGACACAGGTCATGGAGCCTTGCTCGGTACAGCACGTTGCGGGGGGCGGGAAAACCACCCCCCACAACGCTGTTACAGAATGTTTTTCAAATAGCTGTTGGTGCTATCGCGGCGCTCTTTCTCCAGCACCGCCGGATCAACATCAATCATTTTCTCATCCGGGGTAATTCTGAAGAGCTGCTGCCCCTTCTGAACGATAACCCCTTCGGTTCCCTCAACCGTAATCTTATCAATCGTACCGGAGAACGGCGCACGAACGGTGTTAAACATCTTCATAACTTCGATGATGTACAGCGGCTGATCTTTTTCGAAGTGCATCCCTTCGTGAACGAACGGTGGCAGCCCCGGCCCTTCCTGTCCATAGTACATACCACCACAGACCGCAACAATCTCATCAGCCTTGGTTGCCGGTGGCGGAACCAGGATTTTCTTCATCCGGTTCTGAAGCTCAGGATCGGTCAGGTAGTCAGGGATTGTAATCTCAAGGTCTTCCTCAACCTTCATATCCCAGAACTTGGTGTTCACACCGACCAGGAACAGCATCCCGAGCATCTCCAAACCTACTTCATAGCCATAGTGGGCGGAACGAATCGCTTCCCACTTCTCTGCATCGAAGCCCCCCTGCGGCTTCTCCTTTTGGAGAATGGCATTGAGCTTATCATACTCATCCTTATGGAGACCAAAATGCTCACGGATGGTTTTATAAAATTCAATCGCCTGGGTTAACAACTCATTGTCATGATCCCAGATAATCTCTGCAGCCGGCTTATGAGGGCGATAATCCATATGCAGGTAATCATAGGTGTCCTTTAAAACACCCAGTGGGTTACGCAACCAGACGACTTTCCCTTTTTCCAGCTTAAAGTTCTTGGTGTTCAGGGACAGCCAGCCGGACAGCAGGTGCGGATCGTTCAAAAGCCGCTCCATTGGACGGGTGATCAAGGTTCCCTTACGGTCAAGCAGGTTCGACATGTTTTTCAGCTCTTTTGCCATAACATCCGGCTGATCTGCAAACTGCTCAGAAACCTTCTTGGCATACTGCTTCTTCATCTGGAAGAAGGCATAGACAAAGTCAAGCTTGTTGGATTCT
>JBLIZM010000194.1:0-11721 GCA_048859855.1 Trichlorobacter sp. | reverse complement strand
TAACAAACAAGTCATCACCAACCAGTTGTATCCGCTTGCCAAGACGCTCGGTCAGTTGTTTCCAGCCATCCCAGTCGTTTTCAGCCATTCCGTCTTCAATAGAAACAATCGGAAACTTGTTGACCAAGTTCTCGTAGAAGTCGACCATTTCGATCGCGGTCTTTTCTTTTTGTGTCTCATTTTCAAGAATATAGGTGCCACGCTCCTTATTGTACAATTCTGAAGAGGCAACATCGAGTGCCAATACAATGTCGGTTCCTGCGGTAAATCCGGCTTTTTCAATAGCCTCCATGATAACTTCAAGTGCCTCTTCATTAGACTTGAGGTTTGGCGCAAAACCACCCTCATCACCAACCGCGGTATTATAGCCTTTTGCCTTCAATACTGTTTTCAAGGCATGAAACACTTCTGCTCCCATACGCAAGGCTTCAGCAAAGCAGCAGGCACCAGCAGGCATAATCATGAATTCTTGAATATCAACATTATTATCAGCATGAGCACCGCCATTGATAATATTCATCATTGGAAGCGGGAGTTCGCGTGCGCTTGCGCCACCTATGTACTTATACAGTGGCATTCCCGCTTCTTCGGCAGCAGCTTTGGCAACAGCAAGTGAAACACCTAAAATAGCGTTAGCACCGAGATTGCTCTTATACTCAGTACCATCAAGATCAAGCATTCGTTGGTCGATTCCAACTTGATCACTGGCTTCCATTCCGATTAACTCGTCTGCAATCTGGGTGTTGACATTTTCAACCGCGACTAATACCCCTTTGCCGAGGTAGCGGGATTTATCACCATCTCGCATTTCAAGAGCTTCTCGCTCACCAGTGGATGCACCAGAAGGAACCGCTGCCCGACCAAAGGCACCTGACTCGAGAATAACTTCACATTCAAGAGTAGGGTTGCCGCGGGAATCAAGAATTTCGCGTGCATAGACATCAATAATTTCACTCATATCTGGCTCCTTGGTGTGGTTGATTACGTGAAAAAGTATAACAGGCGGTGATTAAAAATGAAAGCATCAATCGCGATTATCGTTGCGTTGTTGTCATGAGTGTCATCAACTTTTGGTACACCCGTTCTGTTCGTGCCGATTGATGAATTTGGTCACCCTGTTGTCGAAATGTTTCTAGTCGTTTACTAAAAATGGCCGTTTGATCGGTTAAATGTTTGACGTTTTCAGTAAGCATGCTCATTTCGTTACGTTGTGAATCTTTCTTAAAGACGGCACCTTTTACCTTTTGCATATATTCATCACCCGATGAGAGGTAATGGTGCAAGCTCTGAAGAAAAGCTAAGGTGCTCGTCGATAATTCGGCGATCCTGTTTAACTCCTGTTGGGTTTGGTCCATAGCGGGGAGAAAACTTTGATCAGCATAGGTGTATACAGATAAAAGCTGAAGATCAAGCGATTCTGAATGGTTAGTCGGCAGTTTGGAAATCTTTGATTGAAGTTCTTGGGCGGTGGTGCCGTATCGATTCAGCGCAAGGGATGTGCTGGTTAAGTTGGCTGAAAACTGTGCGAGTAATTTTGAAAAGAGGGCGGCTTGTCCTGCGTAGGGTATCGGTAAAAAACGCGAAACAGCAGCTGCGGTTGATCCAGCCTGTATGTATTTATTGTATGAAACGATTGTTGTTCGCATCCAGGAGGCATATCGCTCCATTTCAGCTACTTGCGCACGCTGCTGGATCAGTTGCTGATTCATTTGAGACACCAGCTCATATCGTTGGGTTTCGATTACACTACGGGGCAGGCAGGATACGGCCTCACTAGCAGGCGTCGATGTAGTCGTCGCCCCCATAGCAGTGGCTGCTATTAGGAGAAGAGTGCAGGCAATGCCTGTCATTCTAGCGAGATTCATGATTGCCACCTCCACAATAGTCGGCAAGGAATGATTGTTTGAATTCGCTGAAACGGTCCTCTTTAATGGATAATCTGATGTCCTGCATCATATTCAGATAAAAATGAACATTATGAATTGCAGAAAGTACAGCGGATACCACCTCGTTTGCAGCAAACAGATGATGCAGGTACGCCCGGCTGAACGTTTGACAGGTATAGCAATCACATGAAGGATCAACGGGGAAAAAGTCACGTTTATAGTTACGGTTGGTAATCCTGATTTTGCCACGTCGTGTAAACAGGGTTGCACTACGTGCGTAGCGGGTTGGAATGACACAGTCAAACATATCCATCCCCCGCTCGACACTTTCCAGAATGTCTTCCGGAAGGCCAACTCCCATTAAATAGCGCGGTTTGTGCTCAGGCAAATGGGGGGCCGTCCAACCTACAACTTTTTTCAATAGGTCAAGCCCTTCACCGACGCTGACCCCTCCGATAGCGTAACCTGGTAAATCGAGTTTTTTCATTTCATTTGCGCACCAGACCCGCAAGTCTTCATAGACACTTCCCTGGACTATGCCAAATAATGCTTGCGTGGGGCTCGTCCAGGCTGAGGCACATTCCTTTAACCAGCGGACTGTTTTTTCAGTGGATGCTTTTGCGTATTCGTAGGTACAGGGGTAGGGAATACATTCATCAAATGCCATCATGATATCAGAACCGAGGTCCTGCTGAATCTTTATAGCAGTAGCGGGATCAAGATAAACCTCTTCACCGGTTATTTCGTGTTTAAAGAATACGCCATCTTCGGTAATTCTTTTTTTGGGTAATGAAAAAACTTGAAACCCACCAGAATCAGTGAGGATTGGTCGATTCCACCCCATAAACTTATGTAATCCCCCAGCTTTTTTGATGAGATTTTCACCTGGCTGCAAATGGAGATGATAGGTGTTTGATAATAGTATCTGGGCACCGGTCTCAACAATTTGGGGGGGAGTGAGAGGCTTCATGGCTGCATGGGTTGCCACCGGCATAAAAATCGGTGTTTCGATGGCGCCGTGCGGGGTTTCAACTGTTCCGAGGCGAGCGGCTGTCCGGCTGTCTTTTTTGTGTAGGGTAAAGCGCATAGGTATCGATTCCTGATCTATTAGTTATGGTTGCCCACTATGATGGCAGGCAACTACATGATTCTGTTCAGATGGTATAGCGCAAAGGTGCGGTCGTTCAGTCAGGCAGCGTTCATCGGTTTTTTTACAGCGAAGTGCATAGGGACATCCTGTTTTGGGAGCTACCGGAACAGTATCAATACTGTCTGCTGACAATTCAGTGGCCGCTCCTGGTACTGATGAAAGGAGTTCAAGGGTATATGGATGACAGGCTGTGGTGAATAGATCCGCTGCAGGAAGGTCTTCGACAATAGTCCCCTGAAACATCACCACCAGTCGGTCACATAAGTGATAGAGAACCGAAAGGTCGTGGCTGATTATCATACTCGTCATGCCGGTCTGAGTCTTTAAATCCAGCATAAGGTTCAGTATCTGAGCTTGAATAGAAATGTCGAGTGCAGATACCGGTTCATCAGCAATCAATAATTTGGGGTTGGCTGCTAGTGCTCTGGCAATCCCGATACGTTGGCGCTGGCCACCTGAAAATTCATGGGGAAATCGATTGTAGTGATCAGCGCTAAGTCCCACTACTTCCAGAAGCCTTATAACCTCTTGGAGGCGTTCTTCGGGAGACAATGATGTATGAAGCTGTAGCGGTTCTGAGATTGCATCGCCAACGCGGATACGAGGATTGAGAGAAGAAAAAGGGTCTTGGAATACCATTTGTACCGAACGCCTAAACAACCGCTGTTGTTCAGGTGACATTAGATGCCGCTCTATACCTTGAAAACGAACAATTCCGGTATCTGGTTCCAATAATCCAGCCGCAATCTTAGCGATGGTTGATTTTCCGCATCCTGACTCACCAGCGATGCCGAGTGAAATGCCAGCATGTACCTCGAGGGTGAGATCATCAACAGCCACGATAGTCTGTATGCCGGACTGCATACCCGTCTGCTGTGGGTATGCTTTACCAATACCGCTAAGGCTGAGGAGCGAACTTTTATGCATGGAGCACCACGCAGCGAACAGTGCGGTCACCATTAACGGTTATGGTGGGTAGTGATTGCAAGCACTCCGGTTGTACCTCACTGCATCGGGGAGCAAACGGACAACCAGTAATAATATCGTCCGGTCGTGGAGGCAGACCTGGGATAATTGATAAGCGCTGGCCTCGAGGGGCATTGCCGGGACGGGCTGCAAGAAGTCCCCGGGTATAGGGATGCCATGGTGATGTCAGAACTTCAGCAACAGGACCAGATTCTACAATCATACCAGCATACATAACCTGCACCTGATCTGCACGTTCTGCAATAATGCCAAGGTCGTGGGTAATCAGAAGGACTGATAAATGATGCTCAATGCGCAATTGATCAATTAGCGCGAGAATTTGGCGAGCAACTGTGACATCAAGTGCTGTTGTTGGTTCATCGGCAATCAATAGTTTTGGTGATCCAGCCAGTGCCATGGCAATCATGACCCGTTGTCGCATGCCGCCAGATAGCTGGTGTGGATACGATCCAAGTCGGTCAGCGGGATTTGGAATTCCAACGGAGGCAAGCAGCTGTATCATTTCATTTTTGTGTTCCTGTTGCGGGAGCTGTCTATGAAGTGTAAGCACTTCAGAGATCTGATTACCGATGGTTAGCACCGGATTAAGTGAGGTCATTGGCTCTTGGAATATCATGGCGCCGATACCGCCACGGATTGTCTGGAGTTCATGGGGAGAAGCAGAAAGAATGGCATGGCCATCAAGAGTAATATTTCCTGAAACAACTCGTATATCAGGTGGAAGTAACCCTAAAATAGCGCGAGCGGTCAGACTCTTTCCTGAGCCTGATTCTCCTACAATAGCAACTGTTTTACCCGCAGAGACCGTCAGGGAAACATCACGAAGTAGACGCACTGGTTCCTTTTTTCTTCGCCCGAGTTCAATAGTTACTGTGTCAACACGTAATAAAGCCATGTTTATAGTGTAGCGTGACCAGTTAAAGCTGTCAAACCGCAAACTATCGGTTTTGTGGGTGAAAGGCATTGTTTTACGCAGTCCTCTGGATTATACTGTCAATATGATAATTCGAACCAACAATGTGACCCGCGAGGTACTCGTGCGGGTCTTTTCCATACTTATCGTTTTAACCTTTGCAGTATTGTTACGCGCCACCTGCTCCTTTGCTGATGAATCAACACCTACAGCTGGTGAGCGGGTACGGGTTGTCATTGCTCGAAGTAGTGATCGAATTGTGTTAACCCTGCCATCTGATACGACACTTACAACGATTGAAGGTCGTTCAATTCAGCCACTATCGGTAGTAACGGTACTACTTGAGAGCCAGAAGCTGCTGCTTGATGGCGAGCAAACAGACCAGGTTCATATTACAACCCCGTCTATCTTACGGATATTTGGAAAAGGATATCGTGGGACATTTGATATTTTTGTGCAGCAGGGGCGTATAGTCGTTGTGAATGAAATTCCGCTTGAAGAGTATCTTGTGGGAGTTATTACCAGTGAAATTGCATCAAGCTGGCCTGAAGAGGCGATTAAAGCTCAAGCGGTTATTGCCAGAACCTATGCCTTAACTAAAAAGCGTGAACGTCAGGCAGGACGCTTCCATCTTGAGTCTACGGTTATGGATCAGGTCTATAATGGTGTTGACCGCGATGATGATAAAGCCCGTAAAGGTGTACGAGATACCTCTGCTGAAGTCCTTACGTATGAAGGAAAAACCATTCAGGCTTTCTACCATGCGAACAGTGGTGGCCAGACAGAATCAGCGCTCAATGCATTTGGAGTAGACATTCCGTACTTGCGTGGAGTTGAGTGTATGTATGGTCTTATGTATCCAGGGAGTCGATGGGAGTGGACCGTAAGCGCCAAACGACTGACTGAGCTGTTACAGGCTGGCGGGGCTTCGCTGTCAGCGGTAAACGAAATTATTCCTGGTGAAATGAACAATCGTGGTCGGCGAGTGAGTGTAACAATTATTACCGACCGTGGTCAGATCATCATGCCGGGAACAAAGTTTAGGATGATGGTTGGTTCTACTCTTTTGAAAAGTACCAACTTTTCAGTCGTGCACTCTGGGGACAACTTTGTTTTCACTGGCGCTGGCTATGGGCATGGCGTTGGACTTTGTCAGTATGGCATGAAACAACGGGCATTGGATGGGTTTAGTTATGCTGAGATTTTGAGTTACTATTATCCAGGCACCACGCTTGTTCGACTAGTATCAGGAAGTGCTGCACCATGAGTAGTCATTCTCTACGTGTTTCAGACTTTTCTTTTTCACTACCTGAAGAGCTTATTGCGGCCTATCCACTTCCGGTGCGTGATTCATCACGTCTTATGAAGGTTAATAGAAAGACTGGCGAGATAAGCCTTGGCTCTTTTACCGACCTTGAGACCATATTGCAACCTGGAGACCTGTTGGTTCTGAATGATACCCGGGTCCTACCGGCACGGGTGCTTGGGCATAAGGATAGTGGAGGACGGGTCGAAGTTTTTATGATCTCTCCATACGTAGATGAGGGTCCTCCCTGTTGGAAGGTTATGCTGCGGTCTTCAAAACCATGCAAGGCAGGACAAAAGCTTCATCTCCCCAATGGTATTGAAGCTTTTGTTGAAGAACGGCTTGCAGATCAGGAATGGCTTCTTCGATTTCCGTTCATCGATGTTATTAGCTGGCTAGAACGGGCGGGGAGTATGCCGATTCCTCCTTACCTTAATAGGGGGGCTGACTCACAGGATCAGGAGCGATATCAAACCGTTTATGCTCGTGAGTCTGGCGCAGTCGCAGCACCGACAGCCGGGCTTCACTTTACTACTGAGCTTCTCGATCGCCTGCGTGGTAAGAATGTATCTGTTGCCACCGTGACACTCCATGTTGGTTTAGGTACTTTCCAGCCAGTTCGTACGGAGTTTGTTGCTGATCATCGAATTCATCGTGAGCGCTTCACGGTCTCTGCTGAAACGGTTGATGCCATAGCTCGTACAAAACAGGCTGGTGGACGAGTCGTTGCTGTCGGTACAACGAGCTGTCGGACTCTGGAGTACTTAGCATCTCAACGTGATGGTTTACGTGCTGCTGACGGTGAGGCGGATATTTTTATTTATCCCGGATATCAGTTTAAAGTTGTTGATATGCTCCTGACAAACTTTCATTTGCCGGAGTCTACGTTAATCATGCTTGTTTCTGCATTTGCGGGACATGATTTGACACTTAGGGCATATCAAGAGGCGATTAGTGCCCAGATGCGTTTCTATAGTTATGGTGATGCAATGGTAATTTATGAGGAGTCGTTGTGAGTCATCATTTTAAGGTGAATCAGATAGATCGTAACGGTCGGGCCAGGACGGGAACCATAACGACCCCCCATGGGCAGATTCAGACACCTATATTTATGCCTGTTGGCACAAGTGCGTCTGTTAAGGCAATGCGACCTGAAGACTTACATGCTGCCGGTGCACAGATTATTCTCTCAAACACCTATCATCTGTACTTACGCCCTGGCCACCAACTTATCGAAAAGCTTGGTGGGCTCCATCAGTTTATGGGTTGGGACGGCCCAATATTGACTGACTCCGGTGGGTTCCAGGTCTATAGCCTTGCTGAACTTAATACCATCACCGAACAAGGTGTTGCTTTTAAGTCCCATATTGACGGTTCATCCCACCTGTTGAGTCCCGAGTTATCAATAGCAATTCAACAAGCTCTTGGTGCTGATATCATAATGTGTTTTGATGAATGTCCGCCGGCGGATGCTCCCCGTGGCTATATTGAAAAATCTCTTGAGCTAACAACACGCTGGGCTGCCCGCAGTAAAGACGCTAAAACTCGAGATGATCAGCTGCTATTCGGAATAGTGCAAGGGGGACGTTTTAGTGATCTTAGGGGACGTAGTCTATCACAGCTTGCCGAAATCGGTTTTGATGGGTATGCTCTTGGTGGCTTGTCTGTTGGCGAAGAGAAAGGAATCATGTATGATGTTATGGATTCATGCTCTTCAATGCTGCCTATTGATGCTCCTCGCTACATCATGGGTATTGGAACACCGGCAGATCTTGTTGAGGCAGTATGGCATGGCTATGACATGTTTGACTGTGTTATGCCGACCCGCAATGCGAGAAACGGCATGCTCTTTACCAGTCAGGGGCGTTTAAATATAAAACGTAAAGAGTTTGAGGACGATCAGCGTCCAATTGATTTACAATGTAATTGTTATGTATGCCAGAACTACACTCGAGCGTATTTACGCCATCTGTTTCGGTCAGGAGAAATACTGGCATCAATGCTAAATACGCATCATAATATCGCCTGGTATTTAAATCTGATGCAATCGCTTCGTGAAGCAATCACGGAAGGGCGGCTTTCGGAGTTTAGGCAGGCTTTTTACCATTCACAACAGACAGACGTCATCTAACGTCACAAAAGAGAGGATAAATCAATGAATATTTTGGGTATTGCGTATGCGATGGGTGCTCCAGCTGGTGGAGCTGCAGCTACAGGCGGAACCTCAGCACTGATGAACTTCGTTCCCCTGATTTTTATGTTCGGTATTTTTTACTTCCTACTGATTCGTCCTCAACAGAAAAAAGCAAAAGAGCATCGCGCGATGCTTGATGCGCTTAAGGTTGGCGATGCTATCAAAACGGCTGCAGGTATTCATGGTAAAGTTGCTGGTATCGAGGATCAAGTCATTACGGTTGAAGTTGCAACCGGCGTGAAGATTAAAATCGATAAGCCATTCATTACAACAATTTCCAACTAACGGAAAAAAGGAGCTGCACCGATGCCTAAAGGAGCGGGCGTACGTATCGCCCTGATACTCGGCTTCGTATTGCTGTCATGTGTCTATCTGGTACCGACAGTCTCGTCATCATTGCCTGCCTGGTGGAAAGGGGTCTTGCCGTCTGAGCGCATTCACCTCGGTCTAGACCTGCAAGGCGGGACACATTTGGTGTTGGAAGTCGATACAGTCAAAGCTGTTGAGGGAACGTTGGACCTAGTTGCCACTGATCTTGAAGATAGCTTAACAGCAAAGAATCTGCGTTTTAAAAAAATATTCCGCAGTTCCTCCGATGCAGTTTCGGTCGTTCTGTATGAAAAGGATACTGCTGAGTCGGTTAAAAAGCTCATAGCCGATAAGTTCCATGATACCTATCAGGTTGTCCCCTCGATTGAAGATGGGGGATTAGTGGGACTTCGTCTTCGGATGAAAGAGCAGGATATCCAAGATCGGAAAGATAAGGCTGTAGCCCAGGCCCTTGAAACGATTCGGAACCGAATTGATCAGTTTGGTGTGTCAGAGCCAATTATTGCTCGTCAAGGACTCAATCAGATTGTGGTTCAGTTGCCTGGTATTAAGGATCCACAACGGGCAATTGACTTGATTGGCAGAACGGCTCGTCTTGAGTTTAAATTGGTCAAGGAACCGGGTGATACCGATGGGGCTGACAGTGAAGTTCTTTACGAAAAGCGTACAGATCCAACCACTGGAGCAACAGCCGATATACCGCTCATGGTACATAAGAAGGCGTTGATCACCGGCGACTTGCTGACGGATGCGCAAGTGCGTATCGACTCTCAGTTTAACCAACCGTATGTCGGTATTGAGTTTAATAGCCTTGGTGCGCGTCTCTTTGATCAAATTACCGCTGCGAATGTTAATAAACGATTCGCAATTGTGCTCGATAATACGGTCTACTCTGCACCGGTTATCCGTGAGCGGATCTCAGGCGGTTCAGCACAGATTACCGGTAACTTTAACGAAAAAACCGCGTCAGATCTTGCGATTGTTCTTCGTGCTGGTGCATTGCCTGCTCCCGTTAAAATCATTCAGAACGTAACCGTTGGAGCCTCACTTGGTAAGGACTCAATTGACAAGGGATTATTGGCGGGCTTGATTGGTGTCTTACTTGTTATCGGGTTTATGGCTGTCTATTACAAGTTGTCTGGTATGGTTGCTAACGTTGGCATGGTGCTTAATATTTTGTTTCTGATGGGGGCAATGTCTGCTTTGGGTGCTACCCTGACACTGCCGGGCATCGCTGCTATTGTTTTGTTGGTTGGTATGTCAGTTGATTCAAACGTTATTATTTTCGAGAGAATCCGTGAGGAGCTGCGTTTAGGTAAATCTCCGAAATCAGCACTCGAAGCCGGGTATGATAAAGCCTTTTTGACTATCATGGACTCCCATGTCACTGCACTCATTACTGCAGCGGTATTGTTCCAGTTCGGTACGGGGCCGGTCAAAGGATTTGCCGTATCACTGAGTCTTGGTATCATCATCAACCTGTTCACTTCGTTGATGGGGACGAAGGTTGTTTTTGATCTGTTCCTACATAAAGGGACAGTCAAAAAGATGAGCATATAGGGAGCCGCTGCTATGATGGAGTTACTGAAGAAGACCAATATAGATTTTATCGGTAAACGTAAAATTTCGTTCGCCGTGTCACTGGTCATATCATTAATTGGTTTGTTTGCTATCCTGCAAATGAGCCTTGGTAATGCTAACATGGGAATTGATTTTACGGGTGGGACCTCATTGCAACTTAAGTTCGATCGTCCCGTTGCCTTATCTGATGCTCGTAAGGCTCTCCATGCTGGTGGAATCAGTGAGCTTGATTTGCAAGAGATAAAAGATGGAAACAAGCTGCTGGTTAAATTACCCCGTAAAAGTGCATTAGCAGTTGGCAAAGCAGCAGATATTATTCCCCAGGCCTTCGTCAAGGCATTTCCAGGTATTTCCGTTACCGTTGAAGGAACAACTGAAATCGGGCCGTCAATCGGTGACAAGCTACGAAAAGACACCTTGATTGCTGTCGCAATTTCTATGCTGGGTATCATTGCCTATATTGCTTGGCGTTTTGACTTCAAGTTTGGGGTTGGTGCTGTTGTTGCGACATTACATGATGTTCTTGCGATGTTTGCTGCATACTATCTGACGGGAAAAGAGTTCAACCTGCTGTTTATCACAGCGGTGTTGACAATCGCTGGCTATTCCTTGACGGATACGGTTGTTGTCTTTGACCGGATTCGTGAGAATCTACACCGTGATTTGAAAGCGTCACTACCTACGGTGTTCAATGCTAGTATTAATGAGGTGTTATCGCGAAGCATTATTACCTCGCTGACAACCTTTTTGGCAGCGATTGCATTGTTTGTTTTTGGGGGAGAGGTCATTCATGACTTTTCTTTTGCACTTCTTGTCGGGATTGTTGTCGGAGTCTACTCATCCGTATACGTAGCAAGCCCAGTGGTACTGATTCTTGAGGACCGCTCTTTGGCAAAATCAGCCGGGAGCAAAGCGGCTTAGCTGCTTATGGTGTGGGGTAAATATGAATAAACAACAATTGTTCATTGCTGGTGGCTGTCTTCTTATCGGTTTACTTTTAGGTATTCTGATTGGTGGGCGTAGTATGAAAGGGCAAGTAAGCCCTACAACATCATCCCCAATGGCTGGAGTACCTATTCAGCAGACACAAGCGTTGCAGGAGATCAAGCAAATCGCAGAAAAAGAACCAGGTAACTTTCAGGCTCAAGTCGCCTTGGGAGATGCATATTTTGATGCTGGTCAGCCGCAGAATGCTATTAAAGCCTATGATGCTGCATTACGGTTACAGCCGAACGATCCGAATGTTCTCACTGATCAGGGAATGATGTTTCGGGAGCTTGGTTTTTATGATCGGGCTGTTGATAATTTTAAAAAAGCAAACGCAGCAGACCCAAAGCATTTGAAGAGCCTCTTTAATCAGGCAGTTGTCTATGC
>JBLIZM010000193.1:0-2138 GCA_048859855.1 Trichlorobacter sp. | reverse complement strand
CCCGTGCATCATCAACGGTATCAAGACTGTGTAGTATACTAAAGAGTGCTTCTTTAACCCGGTCGGCCGTTGGTCTTGTTGCTCTTCCGGTTGGTGTGACCAGTCGTCGTCCTCGGGCAGTTCCGGCGATCACGCGCACAGTGTACCTCGTACCATGATACCGTGGCTAAACGGCATGCATTTTTAACATCGGTAGCCTACCCGAACCCCTAGGCGCTGTCAAGGGGGAGCATCGATGAAACTGTAGGAAAATACAGGCGCAATTTCAAGAGGAGCCGGTTTGATTTTCAGAGTGCTGGTCCGCCATGAGAGTGTGAAAAAAGTTGCCTCAATTCGCGCTATCCTTTAAGGTAAAAGATCAGCAATTTTCAGTTGTAGACAACCTTATCTGGTCAAGGAGCCGTCATGGCCGACGAGCAGAACCTTAGCGAATATCGAGAGCAGATTGATTCGATTGACAAACAGTTAGTTGGATTGATGAATCAACGTGCCGTGCTGGCATCACAGATTGGTAAACTCAAGGCTAATTCTAATGCTGAGTTTCATGTTCCCAGTCGTGAACGTCAAGTACAGGAACGGGTTGCGACCTATAACCAGGGGCCGTTGCCATCAGAGGCGATTCACGGGATATTTCGTGAGCTGATGTCAGCTTGTCTGGCTCTCGAATCACCGCTCAAGGTTGCCTATCTCGGTCCTAAGGCAACCTTTAGTCATTTGGCCACCATGCAGCAGTTTGGCCTTTCCGCCCAGCTTGAACCTCAGAAGTCGATACCAGCAGTCTTTGAGCAGGTAGAGAAGGGAAAAGCGTTATATGGAGTTGTTCCGGTTGAAAACTCAACCGAAGGGGTTGTTACCCATACCCTCGATATGTTTGTCGACAGTAGCCTGCAAATCTGTTCAGAAATTATTTTAGATATCCACCATGATCTTTTGTCGAGAACCGGTCGCTTAGAGGATATCCGTAAAGTATATTCACATCCGCAGCCGCTCGCACAATGCCGTAACTGGCTCGAGGAACATCTGCCGGGAGTTCCGGTGGTTGACGTTGCCTCAACCGCGGTGGCAGCACAAATTGTTAGCGACGACTATGCCGCTGCTGCCATAGCCAGTGAGCTAGCCGCGGCAATGTATGACCTGAAAGTGGTACGGAGTCGCATTGAAGATCAAGTCAACAATGTTACCCGCTTTTTGGTTATTTCCAAAAAAACAGCTGAGCCGAGCGGTAATGATAAAACATCAATTATGTTTTCCGTTCGTGATGAACCGGGTATTTTGTACCGAATGCTGGAGCCGTTTGCCCGTCGCGGGGTAAACTTGAGTAAGATTGAATCCCGACCAGTCAAGACCAAGGCCTGGGAGTATATCTTCTTTCTCGATATGATTGGTCATATTGACGACCCGCAGGTTACGGCGGCAATTGAGGATCTGCGACAGTTCTGTCAGTTTTTAAAGGTTCTTGGTTCCTATCCAAAGGCTCGCTAATGACGACACCGCTCATTCAAACACTGGCAATTGTTGGGCCGGGGCTCATCGGTGGTTCATTCTCCTTGGCATTACAGGCTGCAAAGGCGGTAACACGGGTTATCGGCTATGACCGTAATTCCCAGAACGCGGCTGAGGCGTTGCGTCTTGGGGTCATAACAGAGCAGGCTGCGTCCTACGAGCAGCTTGCTGATGCAGACGTGGTCTTTGTAGCCATCCCGGTCTGTTCGATTGTTGATGAGGTGGTTGCTCTGGCCCGTCACCTAAAGCCAGGAGCCATCATTACCGATGGTGGGAGCGTCAAAGAAGCGCTTATCGCCCCTTGTGAGTCGGCCAGGCCGGACGGTGTGCACTTTGTGGGGGGGCATCCTATTTCCGGAACAGAGCACTCTGGTGCTGCAGCAGCGTTTGCGACCCTGTTTGTCGGACGTCGTTGTATTCTCACACCAAGCAGGGTGAGTGATCCTGCTGCGGTTGCCCTGGTCAAGCGGTTATGGGAGTTGGCAGGATCCGAAGTGTTACTGATGGATCCCAAGGTGCATGATACGGTATTTGCCGCCGTGTCGCATCTTCCCCATATGGTTGCCTATACGCTGGTGCATGCGGTTGACCGCTCGGCTGAAGAGGAAAAGAATATCCTGGATTTTTCCGCAGGT
>JBLIZM010000192.1:0-2881 GCA_048859855.1 Trichlorobacter sp. | reverse complement strand
TCAACGCATCGATCCACATGATCGACGAGCACATCGAACTGAGCGCCCTCCCCGAGTTAGCCGCTATCTACAAAAACATTTTCAGCCAGCTGCTGAAGTAAGCCCCCGAGCATGAGCGCCCCTGCCAACAGCATTGCCGAGTTTTACGAAGCCGCCGTTCCCCAGTTAGAAAATGCCGGCCTCAGCTTTGGCCACGGTTGCACCTGTGCCGAAGACGAAGTCGCCTGGCTCATCAGCGCCACGCTCGACATTCCCTTCGACGAACTCGACAAGTTCTGGTCAGACACTCTCACCGACGAACAACGCACCACGCTCACCCAGCGCCTGGATGAACGCTGCACCACCAAAGCACCGCTTGCCTACATCCTCGGTGAAGCCTGGCTCGGCCCGTACATTTTCAAGATTGATCGCCGCGTGATTGTGCCGCGTTCGTTCATTGCCGAACTGCTCATGGTGGATCTATCACCCTGGGTGCAAAACCCGGACGCCATTACCCGCGTTGCCGACATCTGCACCGGCTCCGGCTGCCTGGCCATTCTCTCGGCGCTGCACTTCCCGAATAGCCAGGTCGATGCCGTTGATCTTTCGCCCGAAGCCCTGGAAGTGGCCCGCATCAACGTGGACCTCTATGGCCTACAAGATCGCCTCAAGCTCCACCAGGGCGACCTCTTGGCCCCGCTGCTGGACCAGAAATACGACATCATCATCAGCAACCCACCCTATGTGGATGCGGCATCCATGGACGCCCTGCCGGATGAATATCGTCACGAACCCGAAATGGCCCTGGCCGGTGGCAACGATGGCCTCGACCTGGTGCACACCCTGCTGCGCCAGGCCGCCAAGACACTCAACCCCGGTGGCTGGCTCATTGTAGAAATTGGCCACAACCGCGGCGTCATGGACGCTGCCTATCCTGATCTGCCACTCGTCTGGCTGGATACCGATGGTGGCAGCGACTTTGTGTTCATGGTGGATCAGGCCGCCCTGCAACGCCTGATTTAATCTGCATTTAACGTAAAGAAACCTTGACGGCGGCAAGTACTCTCCGCTATAGTCTTGGGCTCGTCGGGGCGTAGCGTAGTCCGGTTATCGCGCCTGGTTTGGGACCAGGAGGTCGTGAGTTCGAATCCCACCGCCCCGACCATTTCTTTGTAGTTGCAGTACCGTTGTAGCGCGTTGAAGTGAGGCGCCCGTAGCTCAACCGGATAGAGCAACGGCCTTCTAAGCCGTAGGTTGTGAGTTCGAGTCTCGCCGGGCGCGCCAGAGTTTCAGTAGTACCTACCAGTGGCGGACGTAGTTCAATTGGTAGAGCACCGGGTTGTGATCCCGGGTGTTGCGGGTTCGAGTCCCGTCGTTCGCCCCAAGTACACAGTAAAAAGGCCAATCAATTGATTGGCCTTTTTCGTTTCACTTCCATCCCTCTGTATCACTCACATCGGTTAATGGATGCTCAGGCGGTTCATTTTTGACCTGCTTAGATTGGGATCGACAAACAGCCTCTAATCTTATTTGTTTTGCTTGCGACCAATCCAGATATTCTGTTGAGTCGTGCGACTCCCAGAAAATACGTTCCTCTTCTTCATTATCAAAGCGTGGAATTGTTTTTCCTTGAATTGTCATTTGATTCTCTTTGTTATGCAGAAGCTTTTGATAGCCGCTTAAACGCACGTAAATCTTCCGTTGAAAACAACTGGCTTCTTCCTACAGAAGATTTCGGGATGATCTTGCCAGCGTGAACATAACGCCTGAATGTAGGCATCGATACCTCCAAGTATTCGGCAGCCTCACTCGCTGAAAAGAGCTCATTCTTTAGATGACCAAATAGCTGGTCATGAGACAAATCATCTTCACGAAATGCAGTTGCAGCCAGAAGCCCAAAGAATTTCAAACGCTCCCCTTGCGGCATGCGTCGCATTTCGTAAAACAGATCTTCAGCTGTCAGCGCAGACATATACCCCCCTAACCTTTAATCTCCCTCAAGTACTTCTTGAGAGATTCATAAAACTTTTCATGCGACCCAACCTGGATAAATTCGATCGCCAAAAAAACCGCTTCTTCCACAGATCCAGTCAGTTGGTACGCAACCAGATATTGGATACGATTGAA
The DNA here is from genome assembly GCA_048859855.1 of Trichlorobacter sp. Taxonomy (GTDB): domain Bacteria; phylum Desulfobacterota; class Desulfuromonadia; order Geobacterales; family Pseudopelobacteraceae; genus Trichlorobacter. The sequence continues at coordinate 775 of JBLIZM010000192.1, read as the reverse complement.
TACAAACTTGTAGACTCGAATGCTTGAGAGGTCACCTACTTTAAGTTGACCGCATAAGGGGTCTGCACAAATAGTCTCAACCGCATCCTCAATTGCTAGCTGCAAAGGCTTATGTGCCTTCTTAACAAACTGGACAAAGGGTCGTTTATAACAACGCTCACTGATCATATATTAGATCATCTTTGATTTTTTGTCTAATCATACCTATTTCCAGAACGCCCGATACCGGTTATCCCGAACAGATGACCCCGGATACACCGCGTAATAAAGCTTCGACACACCCACCACCCTAGACGCAGTCTGTATCGGCGTGGCAAACGGCATCGGCATATCCGTGCCATCAATCACCGGATAAATCAGCGGCTTTCTTCCCTCTTCCTTTACAAGCACCTGTCCGGCGCCCTGGCCACCATCAGCAGCCGAAGCCAGCATCAACGTCTTAAAGGTACCAATGGAATAGGTCGCCACTGCAAACCACAGCGCCCCTTTAACGATATGCTCAAACATGGCTCACCCCCGCTACCACGACGGATACTCCCACTGCCCATCAAACGGGTTGTACTCCAGGTCATACCCCGGCGGCTCATACGACCAGCTGTTTCCATAGGGGTTGTACTTCATCTCCGCCTTAGGGCTCGTGGTCTGCCAGTTACCGTTCATGGGGTTGTACTTCTGCACCGAATTCTTCGGGCCCATATCCCAATCGCCGGCATAGGGGTTATAGATCGGCTGTGAATTCGGTGGCAGATACTTCCAGGACCCGTTCATCGGGTTG
>JBLIZM010000191.1:0-3936 GCA_048859855.1 Trichlorobacter sp. | reverse complement strand
TAATAAAAGTAAACAGAGCCATCCCCCCAAACCAAAACGATACAACAAGCGTGTAGATACTTTTAAATAATTGAATAAGCATTGATGATGTACCCCTTGATAGGTTTTGTACTGACTTGCGTGCCATGTGGTTTCCATCCTCTCCTTGGCCAATGACTCAACGGCATCGACTGATTCATCTTCCTCTTTCTAGCTCACAAAACAGCTGATTGCAACCACGTCTGCAAAAAACCATAGGGGGGCTTTACTTTTTACATTGACGGGATATCTTAGCTAGAGTAAGTTATATTATAATAAATTTAATGGGTTTCTGTTATGGACAAAAAAGATCTTAAATATCAGATTGATACAATGATGGATCATTTTCAGATTGCTTGCAAGAAGGCTGGACTGAAAATCACACATCAACGAACAGAAATATATCGTCAACTTCTACTGACACCTGATCATCCTTCTGCTGAAGTACTCCATCGTCGTTTATTGAGCTTACTGCCAATGATTTCTCTCGATACCGTCTACAGAACGTTGACAACATTCGAGGAGTATGGCCTTGTCTGCCGTATAATGACTGCTGAGAGTCAGGCACGATTCGAAGCCACCCACCTTCCCCATCATCACCTTATCTGCACCCAATGCAAAAAGGTACATGACTTTACCTGGCCTGCTCTCGATACAACGACACTGCCAACTCCTGCTCAGGATTGGGGTGCCATCCATTCCACCACAATTGTTATGAGTGGCATTTGTAATGATTGTCTACCTAGCGTCAAATAGTAATCATAACATGGCAGAAGATAACCTTCTGCCATGTTATGATGCGTAATCGGCTACTTACGAAGAAGGCCTTCATTGAGAGCTTGAAGATTGTCTCGCATAATATCTAGATACCCTACCCCATTATCCATATCTTTTTTTGAAATATTATGACCATTTTTAAGGATGTATATTTTAGTATTTGTTTCCCGGGCTAGCACCTCTGTTATTCGTGGAGAAACCAGGGCCTCACTAAATATCGACTTAATCTTATTTTGACGAATCTGCTTAACTAAACGAGCCAGGTCTGCTGAGCCTGGTTCTGCATTCGCATGAACAGACATAGCAGCATAATACGTAAGATTATACCGCTTTGCCAAATAACCAAATGCATAATGCCCACCATGTATGATTGTTCTATTTTTAAGCTTTCCGAGCTTTTGTACATAATCCGCGTCAAGTAACCGTAATGCCTCAAGATAGGTTTGTGCACGTTGTGTATATTCTTGAGCGTGGGAAGGATCAATTCGACAGAACTCGTCTCTGATTGTTTGAACCATTATCATCGCATTAGCAGGATCTAACCAAATATGAGGATCGTAACTGTGATGATGGTGCCCATGCTCTTTTTCTTCATGGCCATCCCTGTCTATGCCCGGTGTATGGGCAGGAAGTAGCGTGACATTTTTGCCTGCCTCACAGACAGCCGGCCCCTTTGACATCCCCTTAAAGAGCTTTTCAACCCAAGGCTCCATTTGGGAATGGGTATACACAAACAAGGATGAGCCAGCAATTGATTTTATATCATCAGGACGAGGTTCGAATGAATGAGGCTCAACTCCAGGCGGCAGCAGGAGTACCGGCAAAACACGATCTCCACCAACAACCCTGACAAAGTCATAGACAGGAAACAGCGTCGTTACCACTGTTAACTTACCATTTGCACTAGCTGATTGCTGGAAACGTTCCTGGCATCCATTTAACAATAGTGCCAAACTACAGAGAAACGCTAGTAACCATTTAATCCCTACTCGTATACGCATGAACCATCTCCTTATTTCCTATTAAGAGCACCACAGGGCATCACAAGATGCCTTAACTAAACAGACGCCCTGCTGTAGCAATATCCTTTGACTCCCCCATGAATAATACCACATCACCCGCATGAAGTACCTCTTCTGGACCGGGGTTCGTGATTTGTTGATCTTGACGCTTGATCAATAGTACGGTTGCTCTGCTCACTGCACGAATGGCGCCATCACCAAGACGTGTTTCACTAATAGCTGAGCCGGGCATTACCCGGTACGTAGCTAGCTCAACACCCGAAAGATATCCAGAGAGACTATTACTATGATTCTGATTTTTACTGAAACTACGGAACATATGATACGAGTCACGCCGTACATCGGCAATACAAGCTTCTATGTCTTCACTAGGTATTAGATACGTTTTCAAAACACGTGCAAAAATCTCAACCGATGTTTCGAATTCCTCTGGGATGACATCATTGACCCCAAGCTGATACAGCGGTTCCATTTCCGATACGTAGCGAGTACGGACAATAATATGTATCATCGGCTTCATCTGACGTGCCTGCGCAACGACACGTCTGGTCGCCGCGGCATCCGAGATGGCAACCACAAGCATTCTCGCTTCCATGATATGTGCATGATGTAATATTTCTTGGCGGGAAGCATCACCAAAGATAATCCGAGTACCGAGTTTACGCTCCTGCTTAACAGTCATATGATTCGTTTCAACCGCTATGTACCCAATACCATTTGTAGTTAATACCTGAGCAAGATTTTTACCGTTCACACCATATCCGACAATAACCACATGGTCATGGAGTGAAAAACGATCTTTTGACTGCCCCGTTATACGGGTTTCACGGTCAATGGTTACCGGTAGTCTACCGGCAACCCATTCCGCAAAAGCAGGGCTGACAACCAGTAAAACTGGAGTAATGGCCATTGTTGCAACAGATGCCGCGAGAAAAACCTGGTATTGACTATCCGTAAGAAGCTGAACGGAAAGTCCGGCATGGGAAAGCACGAAAGCAAATTCACCAACCTGGGCAAGCATAAAACCACTCATGATCGCCGGCCGTATGGGAAAACGAAGTATCAAGGCAGCAGCGGTTGCAACAGCCCCTTTAATCAGAATTATTCCGACAACTATTAAAATCACCGTCAACGGATTGGTTAAAAACACCCGTGGGTCGAGCAACATTCCGACTGAAATGAAAAATAGGCTCATAAACGCATCACGAAACGGAATGATGTCTCCCATAACTTGATGACTGTATTCGGACTCGGAAATAGCAAGTCCGGCAATAAATGCCCCTAATGCTAGAGACAATCCCACTTGTGCGGTTACAAACGCGGTACCAAAGCCAACAAATATAATTGTCAGGACAAACAGTTCCCTGCTACGGGTCCGAACTATTTGCGTAAACAACCAAGGGACAGCAAACCTGGCACTCATGTGTGCAACAAGTACCACAACTACAGCTTTTGCACAGACCAACAAAATACCACGGAGTCCGTCACCAACTCCGCCAAGAAACGGCGTGAAGAGCATTAAGGGAACAACACACAAGTCTTGGAATATCAGAATTCCCAGTGCAATTTTCCCCTGGGGAGTATCCATTTGTCCGGCATCCATCAAAAGCTTCATCAGGATGGCGGTACTAGACAATGAAACTAAAAAACCAAAAAATACTGATTGTTGCCAGGTGAAGGAAAATATCAACGCAAGTGCCGTAGTAACCGCAATAGTTACCCCAACCTGCACTCCTCCTCCCCAGAGCACCAGCTGACGAATTCGGAGGAGTTCCTTAAGTGAAAATTCAATACCAATGGTAAAGAGCAGTAGAACAACACCAATCTCGGCCATCTGCTCAACCTGGTGAGTATCTGTTATAAGTCCTAATGCGTATGGTCCTGCTAATAACCCGGTACAGAGAAACCCAATGATACTTGGCACCTTCAGATATCTAAAGAGGGTAACGGTCAGTAACGCTAATCCGAATAACAACACCAAATCTTTTAGGATGATTAATTGCATCGTTCATTCACTCATTATCTAATAAAGGTTACTGTATGCTTCGACATCAAATTTTCTGCGACAGCCATCAAAACTCATGTACCTGATAGTTCCGAAAACAGGACGCCTCCCCCA
>JBLIZM010000190.1:0-7049 GCA_048859855.1 Trichlorobacter sp. | reverse complement strand
CCTTGTCCAGATCGGCCAGCAGTTCATGGGCGATCTTGTTCATGCGGATTTCGGTATAACGCATCGCCGCCGCGGAGTCACCGTCAACGGAACCGAAGTTACCCTGGCCGTCGACCAGCATGTAGCGCATCGAGAAGTCCTGCGCCATCCGCACTATGGTGTCATAGACAGCAATGTCACCATGGGGGTGATACTTACCGATGACATCACCGACAACCCTCGCTGACTTTTTATACGGCTTATTCCAGTCATTGCTCATATCATGCATGGCAAACAGACATCTCCGGTGAACCGGCTTAAGCCCATCCCTGACATCGGGAAGAGCACGGCCGATAATAACCGACATGGCGTAATCCATGTACGACCGCTTCATCTCGTCTTCAATATTTACAGCAATTTTATTCGTTACATTTTCCTGCATGGGGCATCCCCTCATTGATAGCGTTCAGTAGATTAAATATCCAGGTTGACAACATTTAAGGCGTTCTGCTCGATGAAGTCACGTCGTGGCTCGACCTGATCCCCCATCAAGACAGTGAAAATTTCATCTGCCTCAACAAAATCTTCAATCTTCACCTGGAGAAGCACCCGATTCTCAGGATTCATCGTCGTCTCCCAGAGCTGCTCTGGGTTCATCTCACCAAGACCTTTATAGCGCTGGATAGACAACCCTTTCTTCGCATACTCCAGGAAGAACCCAAGCAGCACCTCTGGATCTTCCGTTGTGACCAGAACCCGCTCACCCTCTGTCATACGAGCATCACCATTGCCAAACAATTCGTATACCCGACGATTCGACTCAATCAGCAACTCATATTCATGGCTCGCAATCACCTGGAGCGTCTGGGCATCAATAACGGTCCGGATATTTCCGATCCTAAAGATTGCCCGCTCACCCTCAAACATGACATCCCCGTCAACAACCAGCTCTTGCATCCGCTCAAGAATCGGCTGAAGCGCCTGTAGGTCTTCGTGACTGGAGTCTGCTCCGGCTTGCAATAACAGCCCCAGCACCTCTCCTGAAATACCCTTTTTAATAACTTTTTCCATCAGCGCCTTACGCTCGAGGAACTGCTTGATAACAGGGATTATTTGCAATCCATGGTAATTGCGATCGGAGGAGCCAAACTGTAACGTCAGTTCCTCTGCTCCTTCCTCCAAAAGGAAGCCTTGCAGGGCACCCTCATTTCGTAAGTACAGCTCTTTTCTGCCACGCTTAACCTTATACAGTGGAGGCTGTGCGATATACAGATGGCCACGTTCGATCAGCTCCCGCATATTGCGGTAGAAGAAGGTGAGCAACAATGTAAGAATATGGGAGCCGTCGACATCAGCGTCAGTCATAATAATGATGCTACCGTAACGCAACTTGGCAACATCAAAATCATCTTTACCGATGCCGGTTCCCATCGCAGTTATCAAGGTACGGATTTCCTGTGATGTCAACATCTTGTCAAAACGTGCTTTTTCAACGTTCAGGATTTTTCCCTTAAGTGGAAGAATCGCTTGGAAACGCCGATCTCGTCCCTGTTTTGCGGAACCGCCCGCCGAATCACCCTCGACCAGATAGAGCTCACAAAGCGCTGGATCCTTTTCCTGACAATCAGCCAGCTTTCCTGGCAAGCCACCAAGGTCAAGCGCCCCCTTACGACGCGTCAGGTCTCTCGCCTTACGGGCAGCCTCACGAGCCCGGGCAGCTTCAATCGACTTTTCCAGAATACGCTTAGCCACCTGCGGATTCTCTTCAAGAAAAATTGCAAGCTTTTCATTTACCAGGGACTCGACATACCCTTTTACTTCAGAGTTTCCAAGCTTGGTCTTTGTCTGTCCCTCAAATTGTGGCTGGGGGATTTTAACAGATATAACACAGGTTAATCCCTCACGGAGATCGTCTCCCTGAATAGCAACCTTGGCGTTCTTAAGGAGATTATTACTGGCTGCATACGTATTCATCGTCCTGGTAAGTGCGGCCTTAAAACCAACAAGGTGGGTTCCCCCCTCGTGGGTATTTATGTTGTTGGCGAACGAGAATATTTTCTCATCATATGAGTCGTTGTATTGCATGGAGACTTCCATCTCCACTCCAGAGCGGTCTCCTTTAAAGTAAATCGGCTTCTGATGAAGTGGAGTCTTTGCCCGATTGAGGTACTCAACAAAGGAGTTAACTCCGCCTTCATAGTAAAACTCATGAGACTTTCCAACGGTGCGGTCATCAGTGATCTTAATGCGAACACCAGCATTCAAAAATGCTAATTCCCTAAGGCGCTGCGAAAGAACGTCGAATGAAAACTCCGTTGTTTCAAATATTTCCTCGTCCGGCATGAAGGTAATCTTGGTGCCGCGCTTACGGGTCGTTCCCGTCACTTCCAGTGGTGCCTGTGGCTCCCCTCGCTGATAGCTTTGACGCCAAATATTGCCATCACGCCGTATTTCCAGGTCAAGCGTCCGAGACAACGCGTTTACAACTGAGACCCCAACGCCGTGCAAGCCACCGGATACTTTATAAGAGTCATTATCGAACTTACCGCCTGCATGTAAGACCGTTAAAACAACCTCTGCTGCCGAACGTCCTTCTGTCGGATGCATATCAGTCGGGATACCCCGACCATTATCGGTAACCGTTACAGAGCCATCGGTATTAATACTAACCGTTACCTCGTTACAATACCCGGCCAGCGCTTCGTCAATTGAGTTATCTACGATCTCATAGACCAGATGGTGGAGTCCTTGGCTACTGGTTGACCCGATATACATTGCCGGGCGCTTACGAACCGCGGAAAGCCCTTCAAGGACCTTAATGCTTTCAGCTCCATATCCAGCGTTCATATCCTGTTTTTTCTGTTCCAACTCACTCATAGTCTTTCACATCCTCATGATGTACTGACCCAGCTACTATTTTGTAATGGGCTACACCTTGTTGTGGTACTGAAGCAAAATGGTTTGGGTCTGTTGTGGTAACGACCACCTGTATCCCCTTTTGGTCGAAGATAGTCAGCAAATTATGCAACCGTTTTTGATCAAGTTCTGAAGTGATATCATCGAGTAGCAGAATAGGGCTCTCTCCGAAGGTTTCCTCCAGTAATTCTATTTCTGCGAGCTTCATAGCAAGAATGAAGCTTCGATGCTGCCCTTGAGAGCCGCAACTCTTCAGGGGATGCCCCCCAATACGAAACAAAATATCATCTTTGTGAGGACCGCAAGAAGTGGCCCTCAGGCGAATATCCTGCTCACGACTTGCCGTAAGCGCTTCCAAAAAACACGGTATTGAGTCATGTTCTGGGAAATCGAGAGCTGGAGAGTAGCTCAAAGAAACATCTTCATGTCCACCGGCAATCGTTCGATAATAGCAAGCCGTTTTCTTGGATAGTTTTTGTATATAATCACTACGGTACACCATTAGTGCACAGCCTGCTGTGGCAAGTTGCCGATCCCAAATATCAAGATCCGCATAGGATCCAGATTTTAATACCGCATTTCGCTGTTTCAAAGTTCTATAATAGTGGTGGTACGTATCAAGAAACGTACGATTTAAGCTGTATAAGAGCCGATCAACGTAACGCCTACGCTGGTCAGGACCCAACCGGATGATTGCTATTTCATCAGGTGCAAATACTGTTACCAACAGTTTTCCATGCAATTCTGCAGGATTGTGGACTACTTTATTATCCAGTAATACTCTGCGCTGATTCTGTTTCAGCCCTAATACAAGTGTATGTCGACTACCGTTACGTTCAAAAACGCCCCTAACGCTGCTTTCTGCACATCCGTGCATGATCAAATGGGGAATTTTAACTGAACGAAAGGGTCTAATACTCCCTAATAAAAAAATTGATTCCAGTAGATTTGTTTTTCCCTGGCCGTTATCTCCATACAAAACCGTTAAAGAACGACTCAAGCTAAAATCTGCTGCTGCAATATTACGGTATTGATATGCTTTTAACTGACTGATAATCACAGACGCATCGGCATAATAACTGCGAGAAACTCATCGCTACCTTCCGGCTTAATAATAGACGGAGATAATTCATTCTTAAATTTCATCAAAATTGTCTGACTGTCTGCAACGGTTAATACATCAAGCAAATACTTGGCATTAAACCGAACAGATAGTGGAGACCCTTCGTAACGAGCTTCCAGTTCTTCCATGGCATCACCAAGCTCCGGGTTGCTCGAAGAAATCTTTATTCCTTCTACTGAAATTTCAAGCATAATCCCTTTAAACTTTTCACTCGATAAAATTGCCATACGGCGAACTGCGTGAATAAATTCCGCCCGGGGTATTGCGACGGTTATTTCGTTTGCTGTTGGGATTACCCGGGTATAATCAGGAAACTCACCATCAACAAGACGCATGATTAATGTGGTTTCACCTTTTACAAGAACAGCTGAAGTATCGATAAAGCCAAACTTAAGAAGCCCATCTCCCTCATCTGTTATTTTCTTTATTTCAACGACACCTTTTTTAGGAAGGATAACACCTTTCAATAACTGACTACTAACCTGACCGGTAAATGATCCAGAAGCTACGGAAAGACGGTGTCCATCAGTTGCAACCATCCGAAGTGTCTGACTTCCTTCGTTCCGCTCTACTTTTGTAAAAATACCATTTAAATTATATTTTGTTTCGTCGTTACAGATAGCATATGCCGTTTTTTCGATCATGGTTCGCAATAAACCAGCTTCAACTTCTATTAACTGATCACCATTAACATTTGCCACTTTAGGGAATTCATCAGCTGGTAATCCGACGATATTAAAACGTACTTTTCCACAGGTGATTTCAACCCAATCGTTATCTTTCACTAAAAAAGATATTTCACTATCGGGTAATTCTTTTACAATTTCATACAACTTTTTTGCACCTAAGGTAATGCTTCCTGGACGATCCACTGATGCTTGGTATGTCCCCTTTAAGGTAACATCAAGATCAGTTGCAATAACGGTCAGCTGATTACCATCAGCTTCTAGGAGGATATTAGAAAGTATTGGCATTGATGTCCGCTTTTCAACAATACCCTGAACTTTTTGGAGTGATCTTAAAAAAGTTTCACGATCAATTTTAAAATGCATGAGTGACTCCACGATAGGTAATTATAAGTTAGTTAATTAATTCAAAGCTATTACTACTATTAGTGATGTTGATATGTGTAATAATTTATAACTATCTGAAAACAATATATTAATTATAAATCATCCTTGTTGATAACATTGCACAAAAAACAAAGGTTATACACAGGAGGATATTGCCATCTTCTTGTGCACAGCGATATTAACATACTCTGTTCACTACTTATGTATTAACTTTTTTAGCTCCTCAATTTTGTTTACAACATCTTGATTTTCTTTAATTTGTTTATCAATTTTTTTTGTAGCATGGATGACCGTTGAGTGGTCTTTTCCACCAAACTTTGCTCCGATATCCGGATATGATGCACTGGTCATATCCCGGCACAACCAAATAGCAGTTTGTCGTGCCTGAACATAGGTACGTAAGCGTCGCTCAGACTTCAAATCAGCAACCTTTAATCCAAAATAATCTGCCACTATCTTTTGAATATGTTCAATCGTAATTTCTCTTTTTTTATCCACCAGAATATTTTTTAGATTTTCCTTGGCCATACTGATGGTTATTGGCACATGCTGAAGGCTACTATACGCCTTAAGTCTGATGAGCATCCCCTCAAGTTCCCTAACATTTCGAGTATCACTTGATGCCAGAAGGAAAATAACATCATTACTTAAATCGATCTGGTAGAATTCAGCCTTCTTTTTAAGAATGGCAATTTTAGTCTCGAGATCTGGTGGTTGTATGTCAGCAATCAACCCCCATTCAAAGCGGGAGCGGAGACGTTCCTCCAGATTGGGCATTTCTTTTGGAAATTTATCAGAGGTAATAACAATTTGCTTATGTGACTCATAGAGCGCATTAAATGCATGAAAAAACTCAACTTGAGTTCGTTCCTTACCCGCAATAAACTGAATATCATCTATGAGCAGTACATCAACTGAACGATAGCGCTCACGAAAATCATCCATGGTTTTTAGCTTAATAGCATTTACCATTTCATACATGAATTTTTCAGTCGAGCAGTAGCAAACCTCAGCTTGCGGGTTACTGGCTTTTATCTGATGGCCAATAGCATGTAACAGGTGGCTTTTACCCAAACCAACTCCACCATAGATGAATAGCGGGTTGTAGGTTGTTGCTGGATTATTGGCGACCGCCAGCGAGGCAGCATGGGCAAATTGATTTCCGGCACCCGGTACAAACAGGTCGAAGGTGTATCGAGGGTTGAGTAATGAAAACCCTTCCGGTTGCAGGGGAGTCGTGGGGCGTATGGGGGACTCTTCCTGCGGGGCCTCAGTAGCTCTTTGAAATGAAGGTGAAGCACCATCCTCATTGATAATTAATACGGGACGCAAATGTGCATACTCGGTAAGTGCCAATGCTGAGTGGATATCCTCAAGGTAGTTTTCCCCGACCCACTCTTTAAAAAACTGATTGGGTACCGATAGATAGATTTGAGAATCATCGATGTGACTCATCTGTATCGGCTCGATCCAGTTGGAGAAGTGCTGTACCGGAACGACCTTTTGGAGGTTATCCACAACTTGTTGCCAGATACTTTGCATTACGTTAAATTCCCATATCCTATCGTGAGAGGCTTTGTACACCAGCATGCTTTAAACGGCGACTGGGGCAGGAATGATTGAAGAGGCAACTATGTTATACACAGGAATATCAACAACTGTTGATAACTATATAAACATAAAGAACAATTGTAAATTCAACAAGATAAGCACTTTAGTGCTTAAAAAATCACAATAAAATGATACCAGAGGCTGATCGCTTTTTCAATGGATAATTAATAATGGGATAAACAAAACTCCTTGACATAACTCTCAGTTTTTGTTTATAAAGTCTATTCGTAAAAAAACCGTTAGAGAGAATAGCTGTCAATTCTCCTTTATTTCAGAAGCATTGGAGTGAATGTCGTGAAAAGAACTTATCAACCAAGCAACACATCTCGCAAGCGTACCCATGGCTT
>JBLIZM010000189.1:0-4145 GCA_048859855.1 Trichlorobacter sp. | reverse complement strand
CGGCGGGAGATCAGTGAGATTTTTTCCCTGCCGGTCACCACTGTCCGTACCATCGATGTATTCACCATCGATACCTCCCTGAGTGATAGTGAATTACAGGGCGTGGCCACTGGCCCACTCTGTGATCCGGTCATTCAGAATGCCAGTATTAACCTTCCATCTGCAGCCCAATTTGACTGGGCAGTCGAAGTCGGCTTTCGTCCAGGAGTTACGGACAATATCGGCCGAACAGCCCGCGAAGCCGTAGAATATCTGACTGGCAGATCGTTTCCTGCTGGTGATGGGGTCTACGCAGGAGTTCAGTATCTGTTGTCCGGCTCACTCTCCCAAGCTGATGTTGAGCGGATTACGACCGGCCTACTGTGTAACACACTGATTCAGCGCTACAGTATTTTGTCACGGGCTGACTTTGTCGCCACCCGCGGATTCGCAACGGTGGTACCGAAGGTAACCGGCGCAACCAAAGGGCAGGTAAACGAGATTGATCTCGAAGTTTCAGACCAGGAACTACTTCGTATCAGCCGTGACGGCGTACTGGCCCTGACACTTGAAGAGATGCAGATCATTCAGGCCCACTACCGTGATCCAGCGGTTCGTGCCGCCCGTCAGTCCGTCGGTCTGGGAAACCGCCCAACCGATGTCGAGCTGGAGTGTCTGGCTCAGACCTGGTCAGAACACTGCAAGCACAAGATCTTCGCCGCAACGGTCGACTACCAGGATGAGCAGGGAAACCGCCAGGAAATCCGCTCACTCTTCAAGAGCTTTATCCAACAGACCACCCGTGAAGTTCGCGAGGCGCTCGGTGATCAGGATTACTGTCTTTCGGTTTTCAAGGATAATGCCGGGGTTATTACTTTTGATGACCAGAATTCACTGGTCTTTAAGGTTGAAACCCACAACTCCCCCTCCGCCCTTGATCCCTACGGCGGGGCACTCACTGGCATTGTCGGGGTTAACCGTGACCCATTTGGCACCGGTCAGGGGGCACGTCTGATTTTTAATACCGACGTATTCTGCTTTGCCGATCCCTTTTATGAGAAGCCGTTACCAAGCCGCCTCCTGCACCCCCGCAGAATTTATGAAGGGGTTATTGAAGGGGTTGAGCATGGTGGCAATAAGAGCGGTATTCCGACGGTCAACGGATCACTGGTTTTTGATGAGCGTTTTGCCGGTAAGCCGCTGGTCTTTTGTGGAACAGCCGGATTAATGCCCCGTACCGTCAATGGGCAGCCAGGGCATGAAAAATCAATTGAACCGGGTGACCTGATTGTTATGACCGGCGGACGAATCGGTAAGGACGGCATCCATGGTGCTACCTTCTCCTCCGAGGAATTGAATGAAAACTCCCCGGTCACCGCAGTCCAGATTGGTGACCCGATTACCCAGAAGCGGATGTTTGACTTTTTAATCCGGGCTCGAGACAAAGGGTTGTACCGTTTCATTACTGATAACGGCGCCGGTGGTCTCTCCTCCTCGGTTGGTGAGATGGCTGGCGAATGTGGTGGTTGCCGGATGGATCTGGCTAAAGCCCCTCTTAAATACCCTGGACTCAATCCATGGGAAATTCTGATTTCAGAAGCCCAAGAACGGATGTCCCTGGCGGTCCCCCCTGCCCAAATTGATCAGTTTATGGCCATGGCGCGTGACTTTGGTGTGGAAGCGACCATTCTGGGTGAATTTACCAATGATGGTATTTTCCATATGCAGTACGACGGACGGACTGTTGCCTGGCTGCCGATTGACTTTATGCACGAGGGACTCCCCCCGATGCAAATCCCTGCCCGTTGGGAACCGCCACAACACTCTGAACCAGCCGCAAGCACCGAAACCCGCTTTGACGAGTCGCTGCTGCGCCTGCTTGGACGCTTGAACATCTGCTCCAAGGAATCGGTAGTCCGCCGCTATGACCACGAGGTTCAGGGGGGCTCAGTCGTTAAGCCATTCACCGGTGTTTCAAATGATGGCCCATCAGATGCCGCTGTGGTCCGTCCGGTACTGGACTCATTCAAAGGGGTTGTTGTTTCCCACGGTATCTGTCCCCGCTATTCAGATATCGACGCCTATCACATGGCGGCAAACGCCATTGACGAAGCGCTCCGAAACTACATTGCCGTCGGCGGAGACCCCTCCCACTGGGCAGGGCTTGACAACTTCTGCTGGTGTGATCCGGTTCTTTCCGAAAAAACGCCGGATGGCCCCTATAAAATGGCTCAGCTGGTCCGTGCCAACCAGGCACTGCTCGATCTCTGTGTTCCCCTCAACCTGCCGTTGATTTCCGGTAAGGACTCGATGAAAAATGATTTCTATGACGGATCTGTCAAGATTTCCATTCCACCGACCCTACTGTTCTCGGTAATCGGCACGATTCCTGATGCCCGCAAGGCGGTTACCATGGACTTTAAACGGTCCGGCGATCTGATTTTCCTTCTGGGGTCCACCGCCGATGAGCTCGGAGCTTCTGAGTACTACACCATGAACGGTGCTATCGGAAATACCGTACCGGTGGTTGACCTCCCAACAGCCCATGCACGCTATCAAGCGCTCCATCAGGCAATCATGCAGGGATTGGTTGCATCAGCCCATGACCTCTCCGATGGTGGCTTAGCGGTGGCCGTAGCCGAAAGTGCTTTTGCCGGTGGCTTCGGAGCAACCGTTGACCTCTCGGCCATGATCTACCGCGGTGATGCAAACCGGCGAACCGACGAAGTGTTACTCTTTAGTGAATCAGCCTCTCGTCTTCTGGTATCCGTTCAGCCACAGCATCGTGAGGCGTTTACCAGTCTTTTGGCCGCAACCGGCTGTGCCCTCGTCGGTACCGTTACGCAAGAAACCAGCCTATCGGTTACCGGCTGTGCTGGCACGGTGACAATTGAGACCTCGATCGACGACCTGAAAGCAGCGTGGCAGACGCCACTGAAGGAGCTGTAAGCTATGCAAACGACCCGTGCGATCGTTCTGACCGGCAATGGTACCAACTGCGAGATGGAAGCTGCCCATGCCTGCCGTCTTGGCGGATTTGACGAGGTGGTGATCGCCCACATCGCTGAACTGCTGTCCGGATCGGTTTCCCTTGATGACTTCCACTTTTTGAATTTGACCGGCGGTTTTCTTGATGGTGATGACCTCGGCAGCGCAAAGGCCCAGGCCAACCGCTTGACCCATGCCACCGTCTCCCGTACCGGTGAGCCACTGGTTCGCCAGTTTGAGCGTTTCATAGCCGCTGGCAAATTGATTCTGGGGGTTTGTAACGGCTTCCAGCTGATGGTTAAGATGGGAATGCTGCCTGCCCTGGACGGTGCAAGCATGACCCAGAAAGTAACCCTCTGCCATAATGACTGCGGACGGTTTCAGGACCGTTGGTGTTATCTTGCCAGCGATCCGGACTCACCCTGTATTTTCACCAAAGGGATCGACAGGGGTATCTATCTGCCGGTTCGCCACGGCGAAGGGAAGTTTGTGACCGACACCCCCCAAACCCTCGAACAGCTTGAAACACAGCACCTGACTTGTCTACGGTACAGTGATGCGACCTATCATCCGACCATGACTTTCCCGGAAAACCCGAACGGATCGGTCAACGCCATCGCCGGCCTGTGTGACCCGACCGGACGACTGTTCGGCCTGATGCCCCACCCTGAAGCGTTTGTTCACTATACCCAGCACCCGCGCTGGACCCGCGAAACACTTCCCGAGTCTGGAGACGGCCTGATTCTCTACACCAATGCAGCCAGCTACGTAAGGAACCATCTGCTATGACTCAACTCCAGCGTCCAGAAGAAGAATGTGGCGTATTTGGTATCTACGGCCATCCTGAAGCAGCTAATCTGACCTACCTGGGTCTGTATGCACTCCAGCACCGTGGGCAAGAGAGCTGTGGCATCGTCTCGTCAGACGGAAACGGCTTACATGCCCACAAACGGATGGGACTGGTTGCTGATGTTTTTGGCAATCAAAAAGTCTTTAACAAACTCCCCGGCACTTCAGCAATCGGGCATGTCCGGTACTCCACTGCCGGAGCCTCGGTCGAGAAAAATGTGCAGCCGATCATGGTGGATTATTCCCGCGGCTCCATCGCCCTGGCTCATAACGGGAATCTGGTTAATGCCAACCTGTTAAAGGCTGAACTCGAAGCCTACGGTTCAATT
>JBLIZM010000188.1:0-2999 GCA_048859855.1 Trichlorobacter sp. | reverse complement strand
GTTCTGACTTCATCTGAAGTACTCGCTCAGCGGTTAGCCGTTCATGGGTCGGACAATAGCCATCCCAGAAGATAAACTCTTTTTCTGGAATCTGACTTGCAACCCAACGCCCAAGATTACGGTCAGGTGCAAAAATTAATCGGTCCTGCGGCAACGAACGAACGACAGATAGCGCATTTGCAGAGGTGCAGCAGATATCCGACTCCGCCTTAACAGCGGCGGTAGAGTTGACATAGGTCACAACCGGAACACCGGGATTACGTTGCTTCAGCTGTATCAACCCAGTAGCATCCACCATATCCGCCATAGGACATCCCGCATCAGCCCGTGGAATCAACACCCGCTTGTCAGGTGACAAAATCGCCGCCGACTCTGCCATGAAATGGACGCCGCAAAACACAATCGTACGAGCAGCCGTTTTGGCCGCTTCCTGCGAAAGCTGCAGTGAGTCCCCTGTAATATCGGCAACATCCTGAATTTCATCGCGCATATAATTATGAGCAAGGATGATTGCATCCTGCTCCAACGCCAATGCACGTATAGTATCTTTAAGCGCCTGATCTGACATCAGCCCTCCACAGCAGTCATAAGACATCGGTACCACTAGTACCGTTGAGTAATGAGTCCCACCAGGAACTCACATCATACGTCTGTTTATATGTTTCTTGTACCACAGCTGGCATTCTTTTTCTAGCATCTCAACAGGTAAAGAACGCTAGACTCCACCCATCAAAAACCAATCCATTCTTGACAAAAACCGCTGAAAACCTTATAAAGTCTGAATACGGGATGTAGCGCAGCCTGGTAGCGCACCTGCTTCGGGAGCAGGGGGCCGCTGGTTCGAATCCAGTCATCCCGACCAGTCTGAGACGGCTTGAAACAAATGTTTCGAGCCGTTTTTTATACATACAGCCACAAAAAAAGCCCGCCAGAAAAAATCTGGCGGGCTGAAACTCATTACGCTATCACTAGTTAGGATAGACCGATACTTTCTTACGATCACGTCCCATGCGCTCAAACTTGACAACACCTTCAATCAAGGCAAAGAGCGTATAGTCTTTACCGCAACCGACATTGTTTCCTGGATGGATTGTCGTACCGCGCTGACGATAGATAATATTTCCCGCCTTCACGAACTCACCACCGAACTTTTTACAACCAAGTCGCTGTCCATCAGAATCCCGTCCGTTACGGGAACTACCTACACCTTTTTTATGTGCCATGGTTTCTTCTCCTAAGCGTTATTAATCGTATTATGCGTTGATCTTTTCAATCTTAAGCACCGTATGATGCTGACGGTGACCGATCAACTTACGGCTGTTCTTACGACGCTTGGACTTGAATACCAGCACCTTCTTGTCGCGGCCCTGAACAGCAACTTTTGCCGTTACCTTCGCACCGGAAACAACCGGAGCACCGATTTTAGTAGCTTCGCCACCAATCATCAGTACTTCATTGAACTCTATTGTATCGCCAACAGCTGAATCCAGTTTCTCAACTTTGAGAAAATCACCTTCAGCGACTTTATACTGCTTCCCACCGGTCTTGATCACTGCGTACATTGTGTGTACCACCTGTTCGTTTTTTACAGAGTTGTGGAATATAGTTGATACCGTTCATTACGTCAAGCACTTTTTACCACATCCATTACAACATCTTCAGAACGATTGCTGCGTAACACCAATCGTCAGACTGCCAACCCCATCAATCGAAGCCACCATTGTGTCTCCAGCCACCACTTGACCAACTCCAGCTGGAGTCTCGGTTAAAATAATATCCCCCTCCTCAAGGGTGAAAATACTCGATGGGTAGCTTATTATTTTAGCAACCGAGGTAATCATCAAGGATGTGGCCCACTGTTGACGCACCTCACCGTTTACTGAAAGTGTAATTATCAGATCCTGAGGATCCTTCACGCACTCAGCAGGAACAAAGTCTGACAGTGGGCATGCGGTATCAAACCCTTTTGCGATATCCCACGGCAACCCTTTCCCTTTTAGGCGGTCCTGGACATCCCGCAGCGTCATATCAATAGCAACAGCATACCCCGCGACTGCCGCCAGGGCCTGACACTCAGGAATATTTTTTCCCCCATCGCCAATCAGTACCGCCAGTTCCGCCTCATAATGACACTGTGCGCTCATTGACGGAATCACAACGACGTCCCCATTATGAATTAAGGAACTTGCCGGCTTACTAAACACCACGGGCGCCGTCGGCACTTCATTACCAAGCTCCTGGATATGATCAACATAATTACGCCCGATGCACAGAATTTTCCCGACGAGAAATTCCATATCCTGTGAAGGTATTGTTACGGTTTGCATAATAACGACTCCCCTGTCATTGCTGCGGGGCGTGTAAGCCCTAGGAGTTCCAGCATTGTCGGGGCGACATCCGCAAGACGCCCCCCTTCGCGCAAAGCTGTTCCGATTCTATCTTCACCAACCAAAACAAACCAAACAGGATTGCACGTATGCGCAGTATGGGGTTCACCATGCTCATCGAGCATCTGCTCTGCATTCCCGTGATCTGCTGTTATCAGAGCGATGCCCCCTTGACGCTGTGTCTCGGCAACCACCTCGCCAACAGCACGGTCGACCGCTTCGACCGCCTGAACGGCGGCATCTAGGATTCCTGTATGCCCAACCATATCGCAGTTGGCAAAGTTGAGGATGACAACATCATAGGTCCCGAGTGCTAAACGACGGCAAGCCTCCGCAGCAACTGCTGATGCGCTCATTTCCGGTTTAAGGTCATAGGTGGCAACGTCTTTGGGGGAGGGAATCAGCACGCGATCCTCTCCGGGAAACGGCTCCTCAATCCCACCATTAAAGAAGAACGTGACATGGGCAGATTTTTCAGTTGCAGCAATTCGCAACTGCTGAAGCCCTGCTTTCGACAGGACCTCTCCCAGCAGGTCGTCGAGAGCCTCCTGCTCAAAGGCGACCGGCAGACTGAACGTTGCATCATACTCCGTCATACATACAAATGAAGAA
>JBLIZM010000187.1:0-4471 GCA_048859855.1 Trichlorobacter sp. | reverse complement strand
GGGGATAAGCCGGTTTCCTGGCGGACAACCGCGAGTGCTGCAACGCTGGTGGTCAGAATTGCCGGTTGAGTATTGAATGTCAGCTTCAGATCCTCCTCAGGACCGTCAAAACAAAGGCTTGAAAGCTTAAATCCAAGGGCATCGTCAGCCTCTTCAAACACCTGACGGGCTACCGGAAAGTTTACGGCCAAATCCTTGCCCATACCTGCATACTGCGACCCCTGCCCTGGAAACAGCCAAGCTACTTTGCTCATGAATAAATCTCCCTTAGGGTGGAAACCCAGATCAATACATATAAAAAAGACTGTTCAGCATTGTACCGGACAGTCTTGATAATGATATGCTGAACGGATTTGGTCAGCATACTATAGTTTAATACAACAACGCAACCGGGCTATCGGTTTTATCGGGGTACCAGTGCGCCGTAGTTTTCGGACAACTTATCAGCAATTCGTTGTGTTACCCCACTTGCGGCATACTCATGGGCAAATCGGATGGCGTTCTTGATGGCTTTGACGTTTGAGCCACCATGGCAGATCATACCGACACCATTAATACCAATAAGCGGCGCCCCACCGTATTCTGCGTAATCGACCGTTTTCTTGAAGCGTCCGAATGCTCCCTTCATAAAGAGGTAGCCGAGCTTTGCAATCGGATCCTTCATGATTTCGTTCTTCAGCATTGTGCTGATCGCTTCGGCAAGTCCTTCTGAAGTCTTGAGTACAATGTTGCCGACAAACCCGTCGCAGACCACAACCTCAACGGTACCCTTGAAGATATCACGCCCCTCAACATACCCAGCGTAATTCAAAGATGTTTGGCGTAGGATCCCGTTTGTTTCACGGGTTAGGTCATTACCCTTTGAATCTTCTTCACCATTCGAAAGGAGACCTATCTGGGGATTGCTCATTCCAAGGGCATGCTTAGCGTACACCTGGCCCATAATAGCAAATTGAACGAGGTGGGATGGCTTACAATCGACGTTGCCGCCAACATCAAGTACAAGGGTAAGCCCTTTTAACGTTGGAAAAACCTGGGCTATCGCAGGACGTTCAATACCGGCAATTCGCTTAAGCACAAACATACCGGCTGCCATGGTTGCTCCGGAGTTACCAGCGCTCACTGCTGCGCAGGCTTCCCCTTCTTTCACGGCTTCAAAGGCAACGCGAACCGATGAGTCACGCTTTTTACGAACGGCATCCGATGCTGAGTCATGCATGCCAACCACTTCGCTGGCATGTTTGATAGTGATATCGAGACCTGACGTTGCGTGGTTGGACAGTTCGTCCGCAAGACGAGCCTGATCACCAACCAATAGAATCGGAATCCCGAACTCACGTGCAGCAGCAACAGCCCCTTCCACCTCAATGGCAGGGGCATTATCACCACCCATGGCGTCTATAGCGACACGCATTGGATATCGGGTACTTTCTTACGCTTCCTTCGTCGCGCCAGCGACGTCCTTACCCTTATAGGTTCCACAGGAAGGGCAGGCACGATGTGGCATTTTCGGGGACTTGCACTGTGGGCATACTGAACTAGCCGGTGCAGTCAGGAAGTCATGCGCACGACGCATATTCTTACGTGATTTGGAGGTTTTCTTCTTAGGTACTGCCATGGTGAAACTCCTTTTATGGGCGGATCAGCACGCCGCCGGGTTATGAACGGACTTTAAAGTCCTTAAGAACTGCAAATTTTGATTCACGTGAATGCTGATTGCAACCACAAGGGCCAGCAGTACGTACAGCACCACAGTTGGGGCAAAGTCCCAGACACTCTTCTGAACAGAGTGGTTTTACGGGAACCGATAAAGCTAGTTGCTCTGCTATCTCTGGCGCTAAGTCGATTTCATCACCGCTAAAGCTGACGGAAATCAAATCTCGCTCATCAAGTTCCTGCTCATCACGTGTGTCTGATGACCCGGTATCTTTTGTGAATATCACCGTTACATCAGAACGAACGGTTGTCGAAAACTCAGTCAAGCAACGGGAACAAACTTGTTGAATCGGCATACAAACCGTACCATCGGCACGATAATGATCGTGTTCACGACCAATAGTAACCGCAAGGGATACCGGTCCGATAATACTACATTCACCAGCAGCTACCATTTCCGTCAAGACAGGGAAATCGTGGTATGGCCGCTCTTCGCGAAAGGACTTGGTACTGTCCTGAATATGCTCAATCGAGACCTTCACCAATCACTCCCGAGACATACGGTTAACGAAATGATGTACTATACGGTAATCCTCGACTTTGTCAAGAATAATCATATTTTGCATACCGTCACGACCGGTTTAAACCGGTGCCGGATAAAAGGCTTCTCTACTTGGCATGGTAGTCAGTACTTCGACAATAAGTTCAGCTGCTTTCTCTAAATCCCCCAGAGAGCAAACCTCAACCGGTGTATGCATATACCGTAATGGCAGCTTAACAAGCGCTGTTGCAGTACCCCCTCGGGATATCTGCATCGGATTGGCATCTGTACCGGTAGCACGGGGAATTGCAGTAACCTGAACCGGAATTTTACGACGACGAGCGGCCGTAAACAGTTCATCAAACAAGCGATGATTGATGTTTGGGCCGCGGGCGAGGATCGGACCACCACCAACCGTAACGGTCCCATTATGTTTTCGCTCTACATCAGGCTGATCGGTTGCGAAATCGACTTCGACGCAGATTCCGATATCAGGATTAACCGTATAGGCACTCGTGGTTCCACCACGCAGGCCGACCTCTTCCTGGACAGAGGCTACCCCGACCAAGTCAACCGGAAGGCGCAGTTTTCGCGTAGCAACCAGTCGTAATACTTCAGCGACCACAAAAGCCCCTGCCTTATCATCAAGTCCCCGTGAGGCAATTCGGTCGCCAAGTAGGCAACTGATCCCTGCGGCGAAGGTTACACAGTCTCCGACCCGAACTATTTTGTCGGCCTCTTTTTTGGAGCTGGCGCCAATATCAATATACTGGGCATCGAGCTTCACCACGGTCTCTCGGTCTTTGGTATCCATTAAATGAATCGGCTTTTTACCAACAACACCGGTAATGGGCCCCTGCGCCGTGTGAACAGTCACGACTTTCCCGGGGGTGAGATGGGCGTCGACGCCACCGATTGCAGCGATATACAAGAAACCGTTGTCATCGATATATTTAATTTGAAGTCCAATTTCATCGCAGTGCCCGACCAACATAACGGTCGGTAGATTCTCGCCCTCACCAGCGATATGCCCATAGGTGTTACCCATGAGATCACTGGAAACATAGCAATAAGGCCGTATATAGTCTGCAAAAAGAGTCAGTGCCGGAGCTTCGTAACCGGATGGACTCGGTGCTGCCAACAGTTGTTCAAGAAAACGACGTGATGCTACTCTCATATGGAAATACTCCCTCCTGGATATGGGTACCTACCAAGGTCAGCGAAAAAAGTCTCGCTTGGTGTACGAATGCAAATCTCTCGATCAGAAAGTTCGTTTTGTGTGTCTACAGTAAATACAACTCGCAATCCTGCTGCTTCAAGCTGCTTTCGTGTACTCCCCGCATGACCAATCAACACTGATTGTAGGCGCTGCGCCCCGATAATGGTGACATCGGTATCGCGAAACCCTTCTAGGATGGACTCAAGCAGATAGCGCCAGCGAGCAGCCTGCACAAGAGCACCGAATGATGGATGCCACGGTCCTGCGAGTACGGTAGAGCTCCCACTGATTGAAGGCTCATCCTGGAGCCCTGTTCGGATAACGGGTACAGCGAGTGTATCGGCCTCAGCATGGAGCGCTGCACACCAGTCAACCGCCTGATCAAGCGTTAACGGTTGATAGTTGCCACGGAGGTAGTCCTCAGCGAGTGCCGTTCCGGATAACACCAGGGCTGGATAAATTCTAACAAATGTTGCGCCGGCCCCTACAACACCTTTAAGTGAGGCTCGTGCCTGGTCAAGGGAGTCGCCCGGAAGTCCGGGAAGTAACTGGGCACCAACCGAGAATCCATAGCTCGCGAGGCGTGCCAACGCCTGGAGTGAGTCCTGTGCCGTATGTCCCCGCCCGCTAGCACGTAACACATGGTCGGAAAGAGATTGGACTCCGAGTTCCACCGTGGTAACGCCTGCTTGGCGTAGAAACTGGCAGATTTCATCTGATACTGCATCAGGACGGGTAGAAATTCGGATTCCGGTAACACCGTCTGTGTTAAAACGACGGGCTGTTTCAATCAGCCGTGACTGTTCAGCTCGTGGCAACAACGTGAAACTACCACCATAAAATGCAACTTCAGCAGGACGGCGCGGCGAGTGTGTCAACCATTGCCGTATCCCTTCAGTAAGCTGTGAGTCACTTGGTATCCCCTCCCCTTCACCGGAGACCTGATGCTGATTACAAAAACGACAGGTATGCGGACAGCCGGCATGAGGAATGAACCAGGGGATAATAAGTCGGGTTTTCATTGGTCTCTTAGCTGTTTTTCACGAGTACGAGTG
>JBLIZM010000186.1:0-4226 GCA_048859855.1 Trichlorobacter sp. | reverse complement strand
CCTCGATAGCGTTAACGATATACTCGAACCCGTAGATGTCACCGATGTCATGCAAGTGACGTAAGGGTGGGAAATAATCTGGCTTAGCCAAAATATCGCCCCAGGCTACAGACCGAGCATCGATATTCAGATTGTTAATAGCCTCGGTGATAGCTTCAGCGTTAAGACTGAATGGACCACCCACAGCCTGGTAAGTAACAAATACATCACCTTCGATCTCGGAGTTCTTGATGAGAACCGCGCAACAAACTTCTTTACCAGTAATTTCTGAAGGATCAGACACGTATTCAAAAGCAACGTAGTCGGTCTTTCTTTTAAGGATATTGCCAGAGGCATCCTTTACTACTAAAGAGTCTGTGAAGAACGGGCCTGCTAAAGTAGCAAAGGCCCGGTTATCTTCACGCGGGATCGTATGTTTTTCCTCAGAAACTAAGTTCTGAGAATTTACCCCGGTGGGGTCATACGGGTATTTATAGACGAGAGGGGGAGCAGACATAATACCTCCGGTTTAAGGCGCTTAAGACAAGCGCCATGCCCCATTAATGCGTTGATAAATATATTCCAACCCCACGTCCCGTAGAGTGACTGTAGCGTCATCACCAGCTGAAGTATGGAACACTTCGTTAGGCGGAGCCACTGCTACTACAGACCCGGTAGAAACATCAACTGTGTGATCAATAATAATTCTGATCTCGCCTTCTTCTGCTGGGAAGATAAGGTTTGCACCAGCCATTACACGGTAATGCTTACCAACCTCAACTTCGGTAGTCCCAGTTACCGGCACTGGAATAATAGCCTGAGTGGCGATATAAGCTTTAACCCAGTCTACGGTAAGACCAGGTGTAGCAAAGGCTGAGTTATTGGCTAACTCATAATCGGTCGCAACAGCAGTTTTAAGGTTATCAACATTACCAAGACCTACATCTTCCTTATTGACACCATGAGGATTACTGGTGTTGTTAAGGTGTTCTGTAAGAGTTGTACCCACCTGATAATTGATAGCCGTTGCCGTCCGCAACGGCGTCATGTACTTATCATTATCGTTCCCTAACTGTGCTTCTGAAGAAGAAGCGATAGGGTAGTTCATCACATTACCCAAACCAACTTGTGTCTTATTGGTTTGGTGTGGGTTATTGAGATCAGAAATGTGGGCAGCCGCAGCACCACCGGTAGTCTGTTGAACATACTGGGCGACCAAGAAAGGAGAAACATAGCGGTCTTTAGCAAGACCAGCCTTAGCTTCCTCCACCGTAGCCATCTGGTAGTTTTCAACCAACCCTAGACCAACGTGCGCTTTGGTAGTATCGTGAGGATTTGCCTTGTTACCAAGGTGTGTCGTCAACGAATTACCAACTTGGTCAGTGATCGCCATACGGGTGAGTTGAGGTGTCATAAAGGCACTATCAATCTCACCTAGCTTAGCTTGCTCAATAGTAGCGACCGAGAAGTTAGGTACATTGCTTAACCCCACTTGGTCTTTGGTAACTTGGTGTGGATTATCAAACCGTGCAGTGTGACTTGCTACCGGCTCCGTAATGGTGCTGGCAATTAATTGGCGTACACCACTAGGTGTAACAAACC
The DNA here is from genome assembly GCA_048859855.1 of Trichlorobacter sp. Taxonomy (GTDB): domain Bacteria; phylum Desulfobacterota; class Desulfuromonadia; order Geobacterales; family Pseudopelobacteraceae; genus Trichlorobacter. The sequence goes on along the minus strand of JBLIZM010000186.1, from coordinate 2,645 downwards.
GGTTATTGAGCATCCCTTCGATGGTTTCTGCAACCGTAGCGGTTTTGAAGTTATCTACAAAACCTAACCCAACATCTTCCTTATCAACACGGTGCGGGTTATCCACGTCATCCAAATGCGTCATCAGAATCGGTAGCAGACGTTCCGGCATAGCGGCGATAGTGTCGCGGATTTGCAGAATAGCTAGCCGCAGATCGTCTGCACCAACCAAGTTATCGGCATCAAAGTAATGGTTATACGGCGGAAATAAAGGAGGAACATTGATCACTGCTTCCCAAGTCGTATTACGTGGATCGATCTGGGTATTAAGCAGTGTTTCCAGTGTTAACTGGGTATCGATTGCAAATTCGCCACCGAGGGTTTGATAAGTTACATCGAAAGCCCCAGTGAGTTCACGGTTAAGGATAAGAATGCTACCATAAACAGGACGTGCTGTTTCAATAGTAGCCCGTGTGAATTTATGCCCCAGTGCAAAGTCAACCCCTTCAGTCAAAGTCTTATCGGTAGCAATATGCTTGACAACCAGACCGCGCCGAAAGAATGGACCATTTTTAGGGACGATTAAAGCAAAGCTGGCTGTACTAACAGCAGACAAGCTATGGCGCTCATTTGAAATCAGACATACGGGATTCGCACCATACGGGTCGAATGGATATCTGTAGTTAATTACTTTGACCATGGATAATGCTCCCAAAATCCAATGTTATGATGCTGTTGGCACAGCACTGTTACGTGTTTTTCTTACCACTATACCATTATAGAGGAAATCGACGATGTACCACTACGTGTCCGCTTTAGTAAGAGAAAAAGGCGCTGGTACACTGTGGGAAGAGAAGAATATTTCAGATATGACGATGCAGAAGATTTACACCAGCTTCCGCAACGCTTACATCAATCTTACCAACGACTATATCGAAGGTAAGCTTTATTTGGACTTTTCTACCCTAAGTGTATCTGATACCAGTTCAGATAAAACCCTGTCAGAGTGGCTGATCAGTATCGGTAATCGTACCCTCACCACTAAAGTAGGCGAAGCTGTTCTTAAGAGAAAGTTTACTAAGTATGCTGATGCTTACAGCGCGCACTACAAGCCTAAGATGACCAGTCACAAATACCATCCTGATGCGACGGTACCTTTAGCTGAAATGGACGATCTTTTATTAAGCCGACCAGATACCAATTACGAGGATCTTGGCAATTATGTAATGGCCTCGGTGAACGGTATTTGGCATCCTACGTCCGGTTCTGCCTATGGGTTGTATATCCTACAGGGTGCTAAGTCAGGGCGCTTAGCTAACGATAACCACGTTGGGTTGTTTAGTTGGCAGGGCATCGGTAAGATATCTACGGTGCAGATCGGTAAAAACGATATCGTTGCACCTATTCCTAATCTGAAGTATTCGCAATCTGTTTATGTGTATATCAAAGAGAGTATGGTTGGTAAGACGCCTATTCTCGTATTCGGCGGGATTATCCATATCCTGGATGGTAGCTATACCAGGATCAGTGATCACGTGCTCAAGATTGATACGAAGCATATTCCTTTACTGGACCAGTATTACCTGATCCGAAATCGGTTAGACCTAAGTAGTTTGGGTTTAGATTTCTCAGAGGACGCACCTGACCTGGTATCGAAGACACAGTTTTACAGTGACGATACTATTGTCAAGTGGATTGACTTACCACAGACTTTTGTGGTACTTGTGGATGCCGCAGGTTTAGAAGTTCAGCACCAGCCTTTGGCTATGACTAAACTACCTGGGAGATGGGTGACAGGTAAGGAGCCTAATGGGTTGCTTATTACTGATAAGGGGATGACGCCGGAGTATTTGGTAACTCAGGAGAATGGGCAGTGGGTTATAGCTTCTGGTGATTTTATCAGAAAGAATCCTTTCCGTTATACTGATGACTTTACCAAGTCAGGGGTAGTTACAGATGCTATGGTGACTATGCGTATGTACGATCCATCACCTGCAAAACTGTTAACATTATCCTATGTAGATGTCTCGTAAGAGTGTCTAGGGACCCCCAGAGTTACGCTCTGGGGTAATCCCACTTATGCCGTCAAATACCCTATACTAAAAAATTTCAGATCTATATTACTCGCGTGAAGAACTAGATAAAGATTCTTCTATTAACTTAAACAATCATTTACTTAGGAAGGTTATTATGAATATCAATCAAATCATGGCTACTGTGTCTCAGAAAGCTCGTGCCCAAGGCCTGTTGAACGTACTGGATGGTGAATCACCAATCGTCCAAGGTTTCGGTGATCTGGGACAGGAAGAGGTCGCCGGAATACTGGCAACATTCGTTCCAGGTATAGAACCGATGAAGAAGCTGCAAGTGGCAGCGGCTGCCACTACCGATATCTCAGGGAACAGCTGGGATTACTTTAAGAAAGCACTTGACTACAGTAACTATCTACTCGCGAACCAAGGCGGCGACATCGTCGCCGTGTTGGAATTTCTTAACGCCACCATCGGGATGGTGGTCGTAGGTGGTCAAGATAAAAATATCGCAAAGTGGATCCGTGAAAACGGTGGTAAAGATGATCATCTGGATGGGTTGGATGACGTGCTGATGATAGTCCATCCTGCCTTCCACAGTGAAATCCGCCAAGCACATACCTGGCACCACGAGTT
>JBLIZM010000185.1:0-11686 GCA_048859855.1 Trichlorobacter sp. | reverse complement strand
TGCTTGTCGACGCCATTGGCCATCGAGCCTTCGACGAATTTCGGCCGCTCCTTGGCCATTTCCTCGGCGATCTTCTTACCCATGGCGCGGCGCAGCAGGTCGGCCCGTCCCAGAGAGTACCCGGCCAGGGAACGGGAGATCTGCATGACCTGCTCCTGATAGACAATGACCCCGTAGGTGTCCTTCAGGATCGGCTCCAGCTGGGGCAGGTCGTAGACCACCTTCTGGCGGCCATGCTTGCGCTCGATGAATTCATCCACCATGCCGCAGCCTAACGGACCGGGACGGTACAGGGCGCAGGCCGCGATCACGTCTTCAAAACAGGAGGGCTTCAGCTTGACCAGCATCTCCTTCATGCCGCTGGATTCAAGCTGGAAGATACCGGTGGTGTTACCAGCGGAGATCAGGTCATAGCTGGCCTGGTCATCATCCCGTAGCAGGGTGATATCAAAGTTAGGGTCCTTGCCGTCACGTACCATTTGGACGGCATTCTGGATAACGGTTAAGTTTTTGAGCCCCAAAAAGTCGAACTTCACCAGCCCGACCATTTCAACGTACTTCATGGAATACTGGGTGTTGATACCACCCGTTTTTTGATCCTTATAGATTGGGAGGAACTCTTCCAGGCGGTCTGGGGCGACCACGACACCTGCGGCGTGGGTGCCGGCATGACGTGCCAGCCCTTCCAGACACTGGGCGGTCTCTAAGAGTTGTGCTACCCGTGGGTCGGCCTGGGCCATCTCCTGAAGTTGTGGCTCCTGCTTTATCGCCTTTTCGACGGTCATCTTGAGGTCTTCGGGGATCAGCTTGGCGATGCGGTCAACTTCACTATACGGCATATCAAGGGCACGTCCGACATCCCGCACAACCGCCTTGGCTTTCATTGTCCCGAAGGTGATGATCTGGCAAACCCGGTCCCGTCCATACTTATTGACAACATACTCGATAACCTCCTCGCGGCGGTCCTGGCAGAAGTCGACGTCGATATCAGGCATTGATATCCGTTCCGGGTTAAGGAATCGCTCGAACAGCAGATTGTACGGTAGTGGATCAAGGTCAGTGATCCGAATGGCATAGGCAACCAGGGAGCCCGCGGCAGAGCCACGGCCAGGACCAACGGGAATCCCCTGCTCTTTGGCCCAGTTGATGAAATCAGCCACAATCAAGAAGTAAGCCGGGAACTGCATCTGCTTGATACAGTCCAGCTCAATTTGGAGCCGCTCCCAGTAGGGCTGCTCATCCTGATCCGTCATATCGGGACGTTTCTCACGTATGGTGACCAACCGCTCTTTCAACCCCTGGCGTGCCTGTAGTGCGAGGAGGTCATCGTGGCTGGTCCCTGCCGGTGGCTCGAAGTGGGGGAAATGGTAGGTATCATCTAGCGGCAGTTCCAGGGAACACTGGTCCGCGATGACTACGGTATTGGTGACGGCATCAGGTGCGTAGTGGAAAGCAGCGGCCATCTCCTCAGGACTCTTGACGTAAAACTCATCCGCCGAGAATTTCATGTGGGTCGGGTCGGACATGGTTTTTCCGGTCTGGATGCACAGAAGTACTTCGTGGGCTTTTGCGTCTTCACGGTTCAGATAGTGACAGTCATTGGTGGCCACGACCGGCAGATCAAGGGTGCGGGCGATTTTTAGCAGGTCCTGATTGACCCTGTCCTGTTCAGGCAGGGTGTTTTCCTGAAGTTCGATGTAGTAACGTCCGGGAAACAGCTTGCTATACCAGCGAGCGGTCTCCAGTGCATCCTCGGTCCGTCCCCGTCCGCACTGCATGGCGACTTCGCCTTTGAGGCATGCACTCAGGGCAATCAAGCCCTCGGCATGTTTTTCAAGCAGACTGCGGTCGATTCGGGGGCGGTAGTAGAATCCATCGGTGTATCCTGCCGAAGTCAAATAGGAGAGGTTACGGTACCCTTCCAGATTCTGGCAGAGCAGTATCAAGTGATAGGCAGCCTCAGAGATCCCCTTGGTGTCTTTTGAGTGCCGGGAGTCCGGGGCGATATACACTTCACAGCCGATAATCGGTTTAATCCCGGCTTTGTTACACTTGGTGTAAAACTCTACAGCGCCGAACATGTTGCCATGGTCGGTAACCGCAACGGCGGGCATGCCGGTTGCCTTGGCCTTGGCAATCAGATCATCAATCCGGATTGCGCCGTCGAGCAAAGAGTATTGACTGTGCAGATGTAGGTGCACAAAGGAGGGGGTGGTGCTGTTTTCGGGTTGGGACTGCTCCATGGGTACGGATTCCTCCTGGGAAGTACCAACAGTATGCCCCATACCAAGATGTTGTGTCAAGGTGGGCGGTAATGTCTATATCTTGTGGTTGTGGAGGGCTGCGCCGGTGCCAGAGACAGGGGCGCAGCTGGAAATTATCGGCCCTTCATCGCCTGTGCCATGGCAGTTCCCATGGCGGTTGGCGAGCTGGCTACAACAACACCGCATTCAGTCAAGATCCTGATCTTGTCCTCGGCTTTCCCCTTGCCGCCAGTGATGATTGCCCCGGCATGTCCCATCCGCTTTCCGGTTGGGGCAGTGCTGCCTGCAATGAAGGAGGCGACCGGTTTTTTCATATGTTCCTTTATCCAGTGGGCGGCTTCCTCTTCGGCGCCACCACCGATTTCACCAATGAGGAAGACCCCTTCAGTCTCTGGATCATCATTAAACTGTTTAAGGACGTCGATAAACTTCATCCCGATAATCGGGTCTCCCCCAATACCGACACAGGTTGACTGTCCCAAGCCAATATCTGTTAACTGCTTGACCGCCTCATAGGTCAGGGTTCCGGATCGTGACACGACGCCGATTGGACCTGGTGTGTGAATATAGCCAGGCATGATACCGAGTTTGCACTGTCCCGGGGTAATGACCCCTGGGCAGTTCGGGCCGACTAAGGTGGTGTTGCTACGAGCCTGAAGTGCCCGGGCCGCCACCATGTCCCGTACCGGTATCCCTTCAGTGATGCAAACTGCCAGCTCCAGATTTGCTTCGCAGGCCTCAAGGATTGCATCCGCGGCACCGGGGGGGGGTACAAAAATCATGGAGACTGTTGCACCGGTAAAATGAACCGCTTCTTCAACAGTGTTGAAGACCGGAATACCATCAATATGCATGCCGCCCCGTCCCGGCGTCACACCAGCAACGATCGTGGTCCCATACTCGCGGCACTGGCGGGTGTGAAACAGACCGCTTTTTCCCGTGATTCCCTGAACCAGCACCTTTGAATCTTTATTGATAAGGATAGCCATTTGAACGCTCCTTTACGCAGCAGAAAGCATGGCAACAATTTTCTTGGCACCATCACCGAGGTTGTCACCGATCTGGACATTAAGTCCCGACTCAAGCAGTAGCCGTTTACCTTCTTCGACATTACTGCCATCCATCCTGACAACAATCGGTAAGTGACACTGTACCTCGTTGGCTGCCTCGATAATACCCTGAGCAATAACGTCACAGCGCATAATGCCGCCGAAGATGTTGACAAAGACGGCCTGAACATCATCATCTTCCAATATAATTTTAAATGCTTCTGCCACCTTTTCCCTGGTTGCTCCACCACCGACATCCAGAAAGTTTGCCGGCTCACCGCCGAACTCCTTCAGAACATCAAGGGTCGCCATCGCCAATCCGGCACCGTTTACCATGCAACCGATCGAACCATGGAGTTTGATGTACGCGAGGTCATACTTGCCGGCATTGATTTCCAGTGGATCAAGCTGAGAGTAGTCAACCATGTCCGGGTATTCACTGTGGCGATAGACCGCATTATCATCAAATGAAATTTTGGCATCCATGGCCAGCAGCCAACCGGCCTTGGTAATGACCAACGGGTTAATTTCAACCAGTGAACAGTCTTTTTCCAGACAGCAGCGATAGAGGTTCAGTACCAGCTCAACACAGTCTTCACAGACGGTGCCGGTTAATCCCATGGCGAGCGCGATGCGGCGGACCTGAAAGGAACGTAGCCCTCCCAGTGGATCAATCGGCAGCATCAATATTTTTTCTGGAGAGCGTTTGGCTACCTCTTCAATATCCATCCCCCCTTCGGAGGAGGCTATCAGGCAGTACTGGGAGCTTTCCCGGTCAAGAGTCAAGGAGAGGTAGAACTCCCGGGCGATTTCAACCGCCTCTTCAACCAGAATGCGGCGAACCTTTAATCCCTCCGGCCCAGTCTGGTGGGTTACCAGTCGTTTGCTGAACAGTTCTTTCGCCAGCTCGGCCGCCTGCTCCGGATGGTGAATCAATTTAACCCCGCCCGCTTTACCCCGTCCGCCGGCATACACCTGGGCTTTGACGATACAGGTTCCCCCCATCATCTTAGCGGCCCGCTCGACCTGATCGGCGGTTAGGGCCACCCGGCCTCGGGGTACCGGAATGCCGTAAGAACTTAGAATTTCTTTTGCTTGGTATTCGTGGATATTCATGCAGTCCTCCTTGCGGACTTTAAAAGCAGGACGTCGTGAAGTGTAGACACGACTAGTGCCGTCAGCAGGGAGGCGGTTGGGGAGGATCCCGGCATGACCGCGGGAATCACAAAAGTATGATCAGACTATAGCAAGAAACATCAGCTAGAATAAAGATATTTTTTAGTAATGCTAAAAATTGGTACCCGTCTTCGCAAGACGTGCGTTTCGTGCTACTTCCGCTTCGGAAAGGCGCAGGTAGCACGGAGTTAACTGGGAAATAGGACAGGAGCCTTCGATGGTAAAACGGGCTTCTGCCAGTAGGCAGCCCAGTGCCGCACGGGGAGTCGCCATCAGGGAAGGAGCGAACAGCGCCCGTGAGCCGAGGGAGTCCACGAGCAGGTCGCGGTAGAGCTGGGCACCATCACCAACAAAGATGGTGGGCTCGCTGATCTGCTCAATCACAGATTGGGGGGTGGCGGCACGTTCGGCATCGAGTGGCTCGGGAATCAGACCTACCCGATAGCGACCGGTATAGACCTCTTGTTTACGGGCATCAAGCATAACGCAGACCGGTTGCTTGGCATAGGGGAGGCTGGCAGCCACCAGCGCCAATGTTGATACTGACTGGCAGGGAATCTGTTTAGCCAGCGCCAGTCCCTGCACCAGTGCCAATCCACTCCGGACTCCGGTAAAAGAACCGGGGCCAGCAGTAGTAGCAATCAGAGAGAGCTCTTCAAGGGAGACACCGGACGCAGCGAGTGATTGTTCAAGCTGGGGGAGGAGCAGTCGATTTTGACTACCGCCTGGGGCTGGTAGAGACCGTTCGTCAAGCAACAGTCCGTCACGGGTAATGGCGATGCTCACCCGTGCGGAAGCCGTTTCGATAAACGCTGTGATCATAGCTTGGTATTGATGAAATAACGCATAATGTCATTGTAGAATGCAAGCACCATCATGGCTATCAGCACTAGCATTCCGGCCTGTTGCGCATATTCACGGACCTTCTGAGGAACGGGTCGCCGTATAATCGCTTCGATGCTGTAGAACAGCAAGTGACCACCGTCGAGCACCGGTATCGGCATCAGGTTGAGGATTCCAAGGTTGATGGAAACCACCGCCAGTAGCATCATGAAACTGGCTCCCCCTGTTTTGGCAGCCTTGTTGGCCATGTCAGCGATCATCATTGGTCCGCCCAGGGAGTTAAGTGGTACGACCCCTTCAACCAGCTTGACCAGCGATAAGAAGGTCAGGCTCGTGACTTCGACCGCCTTGGCATTTCCAGCCTGAATTGCCTCAAACAGCCCGTAGCGGGTGGTGGTATATTGATAGGAAGGAGATACGCCGATCACCGGTTTCTTAACTGACTCACCGAACAGATTCTTGGTGGTGGTTGTGGTCGGTGTCATGGTGAAGGAGATGGATTGTGCAGAACGGGTAATCGTGATGGTTACCGGTCCGCCTGCCTGTCCAACCAGTTTTGAGAAGCCATCCCAGTCCCTGACAGACTGTCCATTGACAGCAGTAATGAGGTCCCCTTTTTGGATGCCGGCAACCGCCGCCGGACGGTCAGCAAGTACTTCGCCGATTCGTGCATCAAGCAACGGTACACCGGTTAGATAAATACTGACCAGCAGCAGCCAGGCGAACACCATGTTGAAAAGTGGGCCCGCAAACACGATTGCCATCCGTTGTGGAATGCTTTTGTGCGCAAAGGAGCGTTCTTTTTCGTGGTCAGGCAGGGAATAGGGGACCATCCCTTTGTCCTTAGCACCATCTCGCTCATACTCCTGCTCGATCAGCTCAATCTCCGAAAATCCACCTTCACCGAACATTTTGACATATCCGCCAAGCGGAAAGGCAGATAACAGGTATTCGGTTTCGCCAATCTGGCGACCGATTAACTTGGGCCCAAAGCCGAGGGAGAACTTTTCAACGCGCACCCCCATCCATTTAGCCACCAAGAAGTGGCCCAGTTCATGAACGAAGATTAGAATGCCGAGTACGATGATGAAGTTGACTAATATCATGGGAACACCTTGGTTTAGATGGATGGTAACAACGATTGGGCCGTTTGGCGCCCCCACCGGTCTGCCTCAAGCACCGCTTCAATCGACTCGAGCTGGTGTGATCGGTGGAGATCCATGGTCTGCTCGATCAATCGTGCAATCGAGAGATAGCTGATACGACCATTGAGGAACGCCTCAACAGCGATCTCGTTAGCGGCATTCATGACTGCCGGCATACTTTCCCCTTCGCCAAGGGCACGGTACGCCAGCGCCAGACAGGGGAAACGCTCCAGGTCCGGCTTGAAGAACGACAGACCAGACAGTTCAGTCAAATCGAGCGGCCGAACACCGGAGGACACCCGGTTGGGGTATGATAGTGCGTAGGCGATTGGTGCCTTCATATCCGGTGTGCCGAGCTGGGCGATTACGCAGCCATCAATATATTCAACCATTGAGTGAATAATGCTCTGGGGGTGAATATTGACACTGATGGTGTCTGGCTCGACATCAAACAGCCAGCGGGCTTCGATGACCTCGAGTCCCTTATTCATCATCGTGGCTGAGTCGATAGTTATTTTTTTACCCATGCTCCAGTTTGGATGGTTCAGTGCATCGGCAACGGTGACCTGTTGGAGTTGACTGAGCGGGGTTTCCCGGAATGGTCCTCCGGATGCGGTCAGAATAATACGGGTGATATCCTGATTGCGGTGTCCTTCGATTGATTGGAAAACAGCACTGTGCTCACTATCAACCGGGTAGAGGCGTACTGCGTGGCGTTCCACCAGATCCATAAACAAATGGCCTGCCGTGACCAGGGTTTCCTTGTTTGCGAGGGCGATATCTTTGCCGGCCTGGATTGCCCGTGCCGTTGGCAGAAGCCCTGCGGCTCCAACGATTGCTGCCACAACCATCTGAACATCCGAATGGCAGGCTGCCGCACAAAGCCCCTCGCTACCGGCGAGTAATTCGGTATCACTGGGACCGAGGAGCTCACGCAGCCGGGGAAGATCAATCGGATCAGCAACCGCAGCCAGTTTGGGACGAAACTGACGAATCTGACGAGCCAGCAGTTCGAGGTTTTTGGCGCCACTGAGGGTGATGACCCGGAACTTGTCAGGGTGGGCAGCGACAATATCAAGGGTGCTGCAGCCGATTGAACCGGTTGAACCAAGAATGGCAATCGATTTCATAGCGGCCACCGGCCGAACAGAAGCACTGCATAGTAGTAGGTTACCGGAGCGGCAAAGATAATGCTGTCGAGTCGATCGAGTACGCCGCCATGTCCCGGAAAAATCGTGCCGGAGTCTTTAACGCCGAAGCTACGCTTGAGTAATGACTCAAACAGGTCCCCGAGCTGACCGATACTACCGATCAAGAGTGGTGCCAGAATCAGATCGGTTATCTGTAACTGCGGGAAAAAGGTTGCCTTGGCAAGTGCAGTGCCGATCAGGCTGCCGACCAGGCCGCCGAGAGATCCTTCGATACTCTTCTTCGGGCTGACCGCCTCGTAGAGGCGATGCTTGCCAAAGCGGCAGCCGGTGTAGTAGGCGGCGGAGTCGTTGGTCATAACAATCAGCATGATTAATAGCAGCCAACTCACACCGTTTTCCAGTTGGCGTATGAGCTGCAGGTGACTCATGAGCAGGGGAACATAGAGAATTGACAGTGCTAACAGACCAACATCACTCGCTGCCTGGCTAATATCACGAAAGCGAAACAAAAGGTGAAGCGCCCCGGCGAGAAACAGCAGGGTCAGCGCCAGAACCATGAGCGGTGGGGCGGCTACGAGCGGGAGCAGTGGTACCAATGCGCCAACCAGACAAAAAGGGAGGAACTGGGCGGCATTTTCTTTGAACGCCATTTGATAGAATTCATACAGACCGATTCCGGTCAGTAACACCAGTAACAGGGCAAACATCCAGGGGGTGCCAGCAAGAATCACCCACAGCAGTAACGGCAACAGCACAAGGGCAGTTATCAGGCGTTGCATCGCTTAGTCTCCCAGCCCGATCTGGGCACTGGTCTTGCCGAAACGACGCTCACGAGCCTGGTAGTCAGCTAATGCGCCATGGAGAGCATCAATGGTTAGGTCAGGCCAGTTGATATCGGTAAAGTAAAGCTCGGTATACGCCAGCTGCCAGAGCAGGAAGTTGCTGATACGCATTTCTCCACTGGTTCTGATTAAAAGGTCAGGATCGGGTAAGCCGACGGTATCAAGACGGGATGCGAACAGCTCATCGGTAATCTGCGCTGGGGTCAACTCACCATTGGCAACCGATTGGGCGATTGCTTGCGCTGCCCTGGTTATCTCCTGGCGACCGCCGTAAGAGAGCGCCAGGGTCAAGACCATCCCGCTATTCTGGGCTGTGCGCTCAATGGCGTCATCAATGACGTCATTGACTTCAGTAGGTAAGTCAGCCCGGTTGCCGATAACCCGAAAGCGAATATTGTTCTTCAACATCCGGTTGAGCTCAATCCGCAGAAACTTGCGGAGTAGGCTCATCAGGGCATTCACTTCACTGCGGGGACGGGACCAGTTTTCCGATGAGAAGGCAAAGAGCGTTAGATAGCCGATTCCGAGTGTGGATGCTTGCTCCACAACCATCTGAACGGTTTCAACCCCTCGTTGATGCCCAATGATACGCTTGAGCATCCGCTGCTCCGCCCAGCGGCCGTTACCATCCATGATAACAGCCAGATGCCGGGGGAGTCGTGTACGATCGAGCTCAATCATGCTTAAACTTCCATGACCTCTTTTTCTTTATGGGACAAGATTTCGTCCAGTTTAGCAATCTGGGCGTCGGTTACCTGCTGCACTTCTTTTTCTGCTTTTTTGAGGTCGTCCTCGGTAATGTTCTTGTCCTTCTCGAGCTTTTTCAGGTCATCAATCGCTTTACGACGGATATTACGGATCGCGATTTTGTGCTCCTCATCCATCTTCTTAAGCCCCTTTACGATTTCCTTACGACGTTCTTCGGTCAGGGGGGGGAGCGAAAGACGAACCAGTTTACCATCGTTACCGGGGGTCAGACCGAGATTGGCATTCAAGATAGCCTTTTCGATCGGTCCGATCATCTTGGACTCCCAGGGGGTAATGGTAATGGTGCGGGGTTCTGGAACCGCTAATGTTGCAACCTGAGAAAGTGAGGAGGGGGTGCCGTAGTAGTCGACCACGACTTCGTCAAGTAACGAAGTGCTGGCACGGCCGGTCCGGACACGCTGATACTCCTTACGCAAGTCGTCAGCGGTTTTCTCCATATGGGTTTTCATCTCGAGGATTAATTGCTTATACATACTTAGGCTCCTTGTACGATGGTGCCGATTGATTCACCCTTGATGACCTTTTTAATGTTGCCGGGTGTGGTCAGGTCAAAAACGATGATCGGCAGATTATTGTCCATGCACAGCGAGGTCGCCGTGGCGTCCATCACCTGTAGGCCGTTGTTGAGCACGTCGATATATGATAGCTCATCAAAGCGGGTCGCGGTAGGGTCTTTTTTAGGGTCAGCGGTATAGACTCCATCGACTTTGGTTCCCTTGAGAATTACCTGGGCATTGATTTCCATTGCCCGTAAACTGGCCGCGGTATCGGTTGTGAAATAGGGATTGCCGGTGCCGGCCGCGAAGATGACGACCCGGCCACGCTCAAGGTGGCGCATGGCACGACGTCTGATGTATGGCTCAGCGACCTCCTGCATTGCAATGGCAGAGAGAACCCGGGTAGATACCCCGACCTTCTCGAGTGCGTCTTGCATTGCCAGTGAATTCATGACGGTGGCCAGCATTCCCATATAGTCGGCGCTGGCCCGATCCATCCCCTTGGAGGAGGCAGCAAGCCCCCGGAAGATGTTGCCGCCACCGATGACCAGGGCAAGTTCAATCCCATCATCGACGACTTCCTTGATTTCGCTGGCGATGCTGTTGATGGTGGATGGGTCGATGCCATATCCCTGCTCGCCGGCAAGTGACTCCCCAGACAGTTTCAGTAATACCCGTGAGTATGATGCGCGTGCCATCTGGCTCCTCCTTGAGACGAAAACGCCGACCTAGTGGCCGGCGTCCGTTTTCTTATTTCAGTCCGGCTGCTGCCGCGACTTCTGCGGCGAAGTCCGATTCTTTTTTCTCAAGTCCTTCACCGAGGACATACTTGGTGAAGCGTTTAAGGCCGATGGTGCATCCCAGGGCCTTACCGCTGGCATCAATGAACTGCTGAATGGTCTTGTCCGGATCCTTGACAAAGACCTGCTCAAGCAGACAGATGTCACCGTAGAACTTGTTAACCTGACCACCGATGATCTTCTCGATGATATTATCAGGCTTACCGGTTTCACGGGCCTTGGCACGGTAAATTTCTTTCTCACGCTCAAGAAGCTCAGCAGGAACTTCTTCGCGGCAGAGGCACTGCGGTGACGCTGCCGCGATATGCATGGCAACATCCTTTAAAACGGTCGAGAGTTCACTGCTGGCAGCAACGGTTGCATTGTCGCAGGTTGCTTCAACTAGAACACCAATCTTGCCACCAGCGTGGATGTAGGTTCCAACAGCGCCGGCCTCGGCAGTGTAGGAAACAAAACGACGCAGTTGCATATTCTCACCGATTACCGAGATAGCTTCGGTTACGAGGGTCTGAACAGTTTTGCTGGCATCGCCGCAGTACGGTTGTGCCATCAGGGCATCCATATCAGCCGGTGCGCTGACCAGAATGTGGTTAGCAACCTGCTTGACGAAATCCTGGAAGGTGTCGTTCTTGGCAACAAAGTCGGTTTCACTGTTGATCTCAACCAGGATACCGGTCTTAGCATCAGCGGAAACCGCTGCGGCAACCATACCTTCGGTTGCAGCACGGCCAGCTTTCTTAGAAGCGGCAGCCAGTCCCTTTTTACGCAGGAAATCGATCGCCTGCTCCATGTCGCCCCCGACTTCCTCAAGGGCCTTCTTGCAGTCAAGCATACCGGCGCCGGTTGCTTTTCTGAGCTCGTTAATCATTGATGCAGTAATAGCCATCGCTACTATCCTCCAAACCACCCGATTGGTGGCGTATTCAATAGTTTTTTAAAAAGTTGCTAATTAGTCTGCCGATGCTTCGCAGGCTACTTCGTCACCAATCGCTGCTGCCAAGGCCTCATCATCGTCGCCCTCTGCATCGCTTTGCAGCGCTGCACTGCGGGACTCACCACCCTCGATAACTGCATCAGCAATCTTAGCGGTCAGCAGGCGAATGGCGCGGATAGCGTCATCGTTACCTGGAATGACGTAGTCGATAACGTCC
>JBLIZM010000184.1:0-5251 GCA_048859855.1 Trichlorobacter sp. | reverse complement strand
GGCGAACCGCGGGTTGATAGCCGCCAGTTGTTCGACAACGGTGAAGAATGCCGGCCAGTCTGCCGAATCCTTGGGAGGAAAGTATTCAAGTGATATAAATGGTGTACCGGTCTGTATAGCGTCAATGATACGCATCAGCTGATTCCTTACGTTGTTTGTGTAAATAAGTTATACTATCAGTCAAAGGTCTTTTTTTCCAGAAAAACCTTGTGATCTGACCAGCTTTCTGTTGACGGACTATTCGAAAAACAACTATAAAAAAAGATTCTATGAAAGCTAAACGTTTATATATCGATACGGTTGGTTGCCAAATGAATGTCAATGATTCCGAGCGAATTGTTTCGCTTCTGGAACCGCTTGGCTATCAGGTCGTTACTGAACGATCATCGGCAACCATGATTATGTTCAATACCTGTTCTGTCAGGGCCGGGGCTGAAGACCGCTTATATCAGAATATTGCCAACCTGAGTAACCTCAAGCGCAAGCGTCCCGGTACGCTGATTGGCGTGGCCGGGTGTGTCGCGCAACAACAGGGTGAGGAGCTGCTGGCACGGTTCCCTTGGCTTGACTTCGTTATCGGTACCCACACCCTTCATTTGCTTCCGGCATTGGTTGAGCAGGCGGAGTCCGGTACCCGGGGGTGCGCAACCCAGTTTCTTGACGACCATCAGCGTCTTGATCTTCTGCCGCCGATTGTCCATCGCACGCGGGTATCCGAGTTTGTAACGGTCATGCAGGGATGCGATAACTACTGTTCGTACTGTATTGTACCCTATGTCCGCGGGCGTGAAGTCAGCCGTCGCTTTGATGATATTATGGAAGAAGTTCAGGGGCTGGTAAAAACCGGTGTTAAGGAAGTGGTTCTCCTTGGTCAGAATGTTAATTCCTATGGCCGAACCGGTGAGTCCCAACCATCATTTGTTGAGCTGGTTGAAGCGGTATGTGATGTTCATGGTATTGAACGGGTCCGTTTTGTGACTTCGCACCCCAAGGACATGTCCGACGGCTTGATTGAGTGCTTTGCGCGTTTGCCCAAGTTATGCGGGGCGGTGCATCTTCCAGCCCAATCCGGGAGTGATCGTATTCTCGAGAGTATGAACCGTGGGTATACCCGAGACCAGTATCTGGAGGTGATCAGGAAGCTACGGGCTGTACGTCCTGATATCCAGATTACGGGTGATATGATAGTCGGGTTCCCAGGTGAAGATGATCAGGATTTTGAACAGACGTTATCGCTTATGGAAGAGGTCCGCTACTTCGACCTGTTCTCCTTCATGTATTCATCGCGCCCTGGAACTGCTGCTGCGCGTTGGGAGGATCGACTGTCGCGTAGTGTGAAACAGGATCGCTTAGACCGGTTACAGCGTCTGCAACTTGAGCATTCCCGTGCACATAATGATAGCTACTTGGGAACGACCCAAACGGTTTTAGTCGAAGGGGCCGCAAAATATCCCGATCAGGTTAGTGGACGGGCGGATAACGGACGGATAGTCAATCTCCCCGGCCCGTTGTCACTGGTCGGCAGCCTCGTTGATGTTCGTATTACAGCCAGTTATGCAAATTCCCTGCTTGGGGAATACCAGCCTTAGGAAGGCGTATGAGGATTATGTCATGAGCAATGAAACACCAATTGCCAATTTTTTGCGGACCATTGTGGCGGATGACCTTGCCAACGGCAAGTACCAGACCGTCGTCACCCGGTTCCCGCCTGAACCTAATGGCTATCTGCATATTGGACATGCTAAATCGATCTGTCTGAACTTTGGTCTTGCACGCGATTTTGGTGGTGTCTGCCATCTCCGTTTTGATGATACCAACCCGGTCAAGGAAGATGTTGAATATATTGAATCAATTAAGGAAAGTGTACGGTGGCTCGGCTTTGATTGGGGAGAACACCTGTATCATGCCTCTGAATATTTTGAGCAGTTGTATCAGTGGGCACTGAACCTGATTGACCAGGGATTAGCCTATGTTGATGATTTAACTCCTGAAGAAATTCGTCAGTATCGAGGAAGCTTAGTTGAGCCAGGGAAGGAATCACCATGGCGTACCCGGAGCGTTGAAGAGAATCGCGATCTGTTTGAACGGATGCGTGCTGGAGAATTTCCGGATGGGACGAAGGTTCTACGGGCAAAGATTGATATGGCGTCACCGAATATCAATCTGAGAGATCCGGTGCTTTATCGAATTCTCCATGCCAGTCACCCCCATGTTGGCGATGCCTGGTGTATTTACCCGATGTATGACTTTACCCATGGACAGTCCGATGCAATCGAAGGGATTACCCATTCCATCTGTACTCTGGAGTTCGAATCCCATCGTCCGTTGTACGACTGGTTTCTTAATCATCTGCCGGTGCCGTCTCACCCGCATCAGTATGAGTTCGCACGGTTGAATCTCAGTTATACCGTCATGAGTAAACGGAAGCTGCAGGAGTTGGTGCAATCCGGGCGGGTTACTGGCTGGGATGACCCACGCATGCCAACGATCATGGGACTTAAGCGACGTGGATATACTCCTCGTTCCATTAGAACCTTTTGTGATCGAATTGGTGTGGGTAGAAGCGATGCACGGATTGGTTTCGAAGTTCTTGAAGAGTGCGTTCGTGATGACCTTAATGAACAGGCTGCACGTGGCTTTGCCGTACTACGTCCGATTAAACTGATTATCGATAATTATCCAGAAGGGAAGGAGGACTGGTTTGAGGTAGCGAACCACCCCAGTCGTCCTGAGCTGGGGACTCGTCGCATGCCGTTTAGTCGAGAGATTTTGATTGATGCTGACGACTTTATGGAAGAGCCGGTTAAAGGATTTCATCGACTAACGGTTGGCGGCATGGTCAAACTTAAGTATGCCTATGTTGTAACCTGTACCGCTGTTGAACGTGACTCCAGTGGCATGATTACCGCTCTGCGGGGGACCTATGACCCGGGCTCAACTAATGGACCGTATACTTCCGAAGGGGTTAAGGTCAAAGGTGTTATCCATTGGGTCAGTGCTCCCCATGCTGTTCCGGTTACCGTCCGGTTGTTTGATCGTCTCTTTATCGATGAGTCTCCGGAAAAAGCATCCGAAGGGTATCTGGAATTATTAAACCCCGATTCGCTGGTGACCCTCTCCACAAGTAGTGTTGAACCGGCGATTGCCGAAGCAGCCTGCGATGTCAACAGTCGTTTCCAATTCGAACGCCAGGGGTACTTTTGCCCCGATGTACATGACAGCAGTGCAGCATCACTGGTCTTTAACCGGGTTGTTACCCTTAAAGACACCTGGGCAACACGGGGGAATTAGAAATGGCAACTGAACCTACCTATCGAAGTGGTTTTATCGCGATTCTTGGTCGTCCTAATGTCGGTAAATCAACCCTGTTAAACCGGTTGCTGGGTGAGAAGATTGTCGCCGTTTCTGATAAGCCACAAACAACCCGAACAGTTATTCGCGGTATTGTTTCGGATGCAGAGAGCCAGCTGGTTTTTGTTGATACCCCTGGTATCCATACGGCACGCACTCGTATTAACCGTGCCATGGTGGATGCGGCTATGACCGTTCTGTCAGGAATTGACTTGATTTTACTGGTAGTTGATGCAACGCAGGCGCCCGATCATACCTTTATTCGTGATTTGTGTGCTAAAGCCGGGGCGCCGGTTTTCCTCGTCCTGAATAAGATTGATCAGCTCGCGGATAAGGAAAGACTCTTCGGATTGATTACGAGCTATCAGCAGCTCTATGAGTTTGCCGAAATCATCCCGTTGTCTGCGCAGTCCGGTAGTAACTGTGATCGCTTAGTCAGTCTTGCCCGGCAGCGGATGCCCGAAGGTGAGCCGTTCTTTCCTGATGATATTCTGACCGACCAGCCTGAAAAACAGGTGGTGTCAGAACTGATCCGTGAGAAGGTTTTCCGCTTGACCAGTAAAGAGGTCCCGTATGGCACAGCTGTTGTGGTAGACTCCTTTGTCGAGCGAGACAATGGTCTCATTGCAATTATGGCTACCATCATGGTTGAACGGGATACCCATAAGGGAATAGTGATTGGTAAACGGGGTAGCATGCTGAAGAAAATCGGTGAGCAGGCTCGTAGAGATATCGAACGTCTCCTTGGAACCCAGATTTATCTCGAGTTATTCGTTCAGGTACAGGAACGCTGGACCGAGCGGACAGCTATGTTGCGAGAGCTTGGATATGAGTAGCCTCTGCATGAGCGGAACAAAGAACAGGGTGGTGAAGGTATGAAGTCAATAGTAGCGATTGTAGGACGTCCCAATGTTGGGAAGTCGACCCTGTTTAACCGGATTGTAGGGGAGCGTCGGGCAATTGTCGATGATATGCCGGGTGTTACTCGCGACCGAAATTATGCTGTAGTGGAACGGTTTGAACGACCTTTTATCCTGGTGGACACCGGTGGATTTGAGCCGGTAACCGAAGACCGGATGCTGCAACAGATGCGTGAACAGTCGCTTTTGGCTATGGAAGAGGCCGACCTGATCCTGTTTATGATGGATGCCAAACAGGGATTGACTCCTGCTGACCTGGAAGTCGCGTCGATGCTCCGGCGTGTCGATAAGCCGGTTTTGTATCTGGTGAATAAAGTCGATGGTGAGCGGATTGAAAATGAGGCATCTGAGTTTTATGCATTAGGTATCGATGAATTAATTACGATATCTGCTGCCCATAACCGGGGGGTTAGGGACTTACTCGACCAGATTCAAGAACACCTCAGTACAACAACCAATGATCCTGCCGAAGATACGACCAAGATTGCGGTGGTTGGTCGCCCCAATGTCGGTAAGTCCTCTCTGGTTAATGCGCTGGTCGGTTTTGAGCGGGTGGTCGCCAACCCAACGCCAGGGACTACCCGAGATGCGGTTGATACCATCTTTACCTGTAATAAGAAGCGATATTGCCTAATTGATACGGCTGGTATTCGCCGTAAGGGTAAAACAAGCCAAAAGCTGGAAAAATATAGTGTCGTTGACTCTCTGCGTAGTATTGATCGGGCGGATGTCGTTCTGATAGTACTGAATGCCGAGGAGGGAATCACCGAACAGGACAAGCATATTGCCGGCTATGTCTTCGAAGCAGGCCGTTCCTGTCTGTTTGTGGTTAATAAATGGGATACGTTAACCAAGGATAACAAGACGCTTGGTGATTTCGTGGAACGAATTCAGTATGAGTTTAAGTTCCTTGCCTTTGCACCCATCGTTTTTGTTTCAGCCAAGAGCGGTCAACGTATCCATAGATCGGAAGAGCGTCG
>JBLIZM010000183.1:0-5957 GCA_048859855.1 Trichlorobacter sp. | reverse complement strand
GGCAAAGAAGGTGAAGTGGCCGAAGCCGCTCCGGAATCTGCAACCGGCGACAAGGAAATCGCAGACGAAGCCGAGAAAACAAAAGCAGCATAACCCAGCCCAAACCTTTGCCCCTCGCCCGAGGGGCTTTTTTTTGTCTTTTATGGTTGCATTTTTTGATGCTGTGATATTATCGAAGTAAATCAGATTCAACTCAGGTAAGAACGGAGAACAACATGAAAAAGGCTTTAATCACCACCGTGGCTCTGGCTGTAGCAGCTCTATCTGGCTGTGCATCCACCAGCAGTTACGAACCCACAGCGTACAAAACCAATCACAGTCGCGCTTACAACATCGCGGAGGCCGGTGGCCTGGTAACAGGCATCCAAGACGCTTCTGTTCCGCGTGACAAGCTGGAGCGTCTGACCGACACCAAAACGTTTGGGGCAGCCTACGTGCTGTCTGGCTACATGTCCCCTCAGCTCGGAATGACCGACTGGCAAGGTGGCTTGGTCAACCTTGCGAACTGGGCTATCGGCCCCAAACAGCATGGCGCTCGCAATAGCTTGATCGCTTGGATGCCTGCTAACGAAGCAGTTTCACCGGCAGACGCTCAGGCCAAATTTCTTTCACATGTGAAAGTTTCCATTGAGTCAGCGCTGACTGATTTGGGTGCCAATTTCACGCTTCTGTATGACAAAGACGGTCGCCTAACCTATCAGTTCTACAAGAATGAATGGGGTTGCCCGACGTGGGTGAACGGACAAAGTAAGGTAGCTGACATGTGTTCCGTTAAGGTGAAAATCGTGGAGCCTCGCCTAGGGTCAGCTCCTAATTTTGTCTCTGGCGTTCAAGGTACAGCGTATGCCTTCACATCAGGCCATGAGACCGCATACAACTTTGTGAATGTCGGTAATGGGGCAGCAAGCCATGCTCCTCAGCAAGCGATCTACGCAGCTATTAGCAAACAGCTACCAGCTTGGGCCTACCTCTACCTTGCTCCAAAATCGGTTGAGCTGGATAATGGCGAAAAAGTTGCTTTCCCTTACCTTCTTGATCAGGGAAAAGCCGAGTTATTTGTTTACCCAGAAGCGTAATCAATCTACATGAGAAAGGGGCCGAAAGGCCCCTTTTTTTATCCACCACCACCAGTTGGCGCGCCTGTTTGAGGGTCTATGCTGTTTGTCGCCTCTTTTCGCTTCGCGTCAATATCAATCCCTTCCAACCGCTCCAACGCCCTTTCCTGAGCATTCTTCCGCGTCCCGTCAATATTGAAGTCATTCCCTGCTCCAGTCAGCGAGTCGAGATTTATTGATGCCGGATCAGGGAATTTACCGTTCTGCTGTAATATCCCAAGCCACTCATCCAAATTAATTTTGCTCCAATCAATTTCGGCAATTTTATCTAGTGGAATCCCTTCACACTGAGGATTTTTCGGGTCTCCAAAGTTCTGCCCCAATTGAGGGCGAACCTGTTCTTGTATAATACGAGAGAGCGGAGAGTTGAAGCAGCAATACGCTTCTCTTTTTTCAATACAAGCGCCCAACACCTTAGATTTACAATAAGAGCCTACATAGGTGCAATTCTTGAGCGCTCTTTTGGCGTTCATAGTGAACTCTTCTTCCTCGCACTTATAAATCATCTGGATCATCACCATCGCAACGACATAGACGGTATATATCGTCATGGCAGTGCTAAGCCATGTTGTCGCAGTCTCCATCATCGCCTCGGCAGCTTGTTCAGATGCTGCGGCAGCCGCCTGCTCTGTTGCTGCATCTTGGCCTGCTGATTTCATGACATCCATCATCACTTCTTTGACTTGCTCTTTGAGTTGGTCAATGAGTTGATCAACAAACTGCTCTACAGGCTGAAAGAACGAATCAACAGCACCTGAAACGTTCTCTATATAACTTGTGAACGGTTTTGTGACTTCTGTCCACCCTTGAAGGGCAGGTTCCCTAAGTACCTGATAAGCACCTTTAAGCGCATTACCATCAGTCAGCCCCATCACTGCGCCATCGAGCTTTGGAACGGCCATTATTAGGTTCAGATAATCGGCAAGAGATATATTGGTTGGCTTTTCACAGCAATCAGAAACTCCCCCAACAGCTATCTTGCATTCGCCAGCTTCCCCTGCAAAAGCAGAGCAAATAACGTTTTCATCCCCGGTAGGATTGTCATCCCCATCTTGGCCTGTGCAGCTCATATCCTGCGTCATGAATTGGGCTGCATTGAGCAACGCAGTAGCGCGAGCAAAATCAGTGCTTTGTGTTTTGGTCAAATCAAGGCAGTCATCTCCCATGCAGCGTATAGGCCCACCGCACTGGTACTCAGTTTCCTTTTCCAAGGTCGGAACAGAAACATCTGTACCACAGTCATAAGTATCCTCGTGGACGTAGCACGTACCAGAACTTCCCTGAGCACCATCAACACATTTGGAACTGATGAAGCCGCACTGAGGGTTTTCTTCATATTTCTGACAGCTATCGAGATTCCCGCCCGTGTTTACCGGACAGTGCGTTTCACCTTGAGGGTCTGTCCAGCAGTCCATTTGCCCCTTATAAAAGTCATAGTCAGCTTTAACTCGAACCTTTTTGCATAGTTTTGGAATACCAGGCAAAGGTGACGGCTTGAGTTGAGATTCGCAAACTTTGATCCCATTGATGACTGTGCAGCCAGTAGCATCAGTCGGGTCATCTATACATGTGATCTCGCCTTCCGCAAAACCATCTACCACCCCTTTGGCTGAATCCATGCAGCTCTGTGGAGCCCACTCATCCTTGGTAATGGCTTTCGATGGGTCATAGCGGAGTTTTATGCGGCCAAAACCCTCACCTTCGCCACTTACTGAAACGCGGATCTTAAACGTAACAACATCACCATCTTTCACGTTCTTAAAATAGGGAGTGACATCAACATTAGGGTTTCGCTCCCAACTCGTGGAGAGCTCACATCTACCGGCTGTTTCTGGAGGGAAGTTGCCATCTGGGCCAGACCACACTTTAGTCTCTTGGCCGGACTTACCGACCCACACTTGCATGTAGTCATCCCACTTGGCGTATTCAAGCGTTGCAGACACTATGGCATCTGGATTGCTGACTTGGACCCGCGTGTACTCCTCATAAATCTTGCAGTTACCACTCCAGTAGTTGTCCCCCACTCGACCAATCCACAACTCAGTACAGCCTTCTCCACAAGATTTGAGGTTATATGGACCATCATAGTGCTTCACCACAGAGGCGTCGTAGTCATGGACAACCTCACAGTCCGCGCTTTGATCTACAACACGCTGACACCGTTCATACTCTGGAATGTGGGCGTTGATAGTATTCTGATTGATGGTTGTTTCGGCAGAACAATCCCCAAAGCCACCTGCGATGAGGTCCATATCCTCATAGGTCTTTTTGCTTAGATTTAGTACCGGGTCATTACTGAAATCAGGGCGTGATCGATTAGAGGCATCGAGAAGAACCTTGTATGCCGCACCAGAGATTGATGGATTAGCACTATTGGCATCACTCCACAGCGACCCTTTTGCATTATTCCCCACGCTGTCCATGTCATCGCCAGAGTCGTAAATGCCTTGCAGACCGCCCACATCAGGTTTATTGGCATCAGGGAAGTAATAACTATCAGGTTTATTGTTGGTCCCGCTCGTTCCGGGGAATAGATCATTGACATTAATCTGACTCCCCCCGTTCATTTGGAATTGACCGTCTTTCAACGTCGGCATAGAGATTGTGCCATCTTGCACAGTCCCCGAGCTCGACTTGAATGAGTTTGAGAGGTTTTGTCCGAAAGCCTGGGCCTCTTTACCCACCGCTGTGATGTCCTGGTCTTGGCTACCGTTAGCGTAGGAATGTATCGGCAGCGCAGACATGGTTACTGTCAACAGCGAGGCCACAGCTTTCATAAAGTAATTATGACTTCGCATTGTGTTCTCCATTTCAACCTTCCCATGCTATCTGAGAAGACAAGGGCCACCTGTACGTGTAGTGGCCCTTTTGGGGCATAATCTAAAATGCCCGTGCAAATTCGTTAGGGTCTGCTCAATTGTTACAGCAATCATTCCATCGCCAGATGGTGTAAATAGGGTCTTGCCCAATTGCCGGTATAGTTCGCGCCAGACCCCACGTAAGAGTGGATTCGCCAATTACGTGAGATGAGTTTGTCTCTGGAACCGGATGCAATAGCGTGAATTTGTACTGCGTTTTGGGTAGTGTTGGGCTAATAACGCCTCTACACATAGCCTCAGAACCCATTGTCTTCCACGCTAACCCCCGGCGATGCAAAGCAGCCAGAACCCTTGTGCTAAGAAGACTGCTATCGCGGATAACACCTTTTCCACCATTCTGGTTGCCACTAAATGGATACAGGGTGCCCCATGAACCAGCACACCAGAAAAGCTGTTTTAAAGGTTTTCCAGCGGTTGATGAGACAGCATCAGCAGTACACGCAGCCGCCGCAATTGGGTTTGCTACTGCCGCCGCCTCTGGATTGGTAAAAAAAGCGAGCTCATCATTGTTCCAGGTCGGGTCGAGCTCCGACATGTACATGATGTCGAGATCCATATACCCATCAGCATTACAGGTCTGCTTAATAAATAAATCGAGCATCACCAACAGAGGAAACGCATAGTAGTGATAGTGCATAAAAGAACCATCACCACCATCCATGTCTCCCATGCCATGATGCCCTTGGTTAGTCCTATCAAACGGGAACCTGACACCATTCAAGACAGATGAGCAGCCAGGCACTCTCTGAAATTCAACGAGCCGTGCTGGCTCCCACATAGAAGTGGTGACTCCAGGCCGAGGGACCCCTAGATTATCCTCGCACATACACAGAGGGTTGCTTACGGCTTCACTCGGGAATGATCCGCCTCCACCACTTATAGGAACCCCTGCTACTTTGATGGGAAAAATACAGCTCCAGCAGATGTCAGTAATCAGTTTTCCGCCGATTACTTCCGCATTCTGGCACCCAGGGTCAGCCGATACCGAACGAACCCAAAAGACCGCGCTAACGGCAATGACCCGTAGAATTTTTTGCATCATGGTAAGGCCTTTACGTAATTCAAGTGTTTCTCCATGACAGCAGGCTTCCCGTGATAGAAACCTTGTTGCCATGACAGTCCAAGTAATTTGGCGCTCTCCCCCAATGGGAAGCTCTCCACCTGCTCAGCAATGAGCTGTATGCCTTTTCGGCGGCAGTGGAGGATGGCCGAGTAGTCTTCAAGCGACCGCAGTCTTCTCGCGTCAAACTTGCAATAGTGCCAGTCATAACGACTCAGGCGCTCCAGCGAAGAGTTTTTGTCTCCATAGTCATCCAGCGCCAGCTCAACCCCTATTTCGGTCAGAGCCTCCCATCTCGATGCGAGAGAGGCGTCCTGAATGCCCTCTGTAATCTCGATGACAAGCCGTGATGAGTGATTCTTAGCAATGTCGCGGACAACCCTCCACCACGCTTTGAAAATGACGTCTGATTGCAAAGTATGTTCAGAGACATTCAGAAAAAGAGCTGGGTACAGATCCAAGCAATAATGAAGGTTGTCCTGAATGAACCGTGCCATCTCCATATCCACCAGCCCCCAATAAGGAGGTGATGACAGAGAGGATGGTGTAAGAACCCGGCCTTCGTCGTACCAACGAGCCAGTACCTCAGCAGCGACAAACGAACCTGTGCAGACGTCTTTAATTGGTTGGAAAGCCGGGGCAAAAATCATTCACCGCCCTCCTCAGCAAGTTCGCGGACAACAAACTTCTTGCCTCTGGCAGTAATGACGCTCGGTGTGTGCTCCAGCTCGAACCGGGTAATCAGATCTGGCGTCAGCAGATATACCGGCGCGTCAAAGTTGTCGGTGACACTCTTGTAGGAATCCCAGCCTTTGTCTTTGTCGAACTCTGTGGCGATATAGGTGATCCGTTGTACGCCAGGCTCCAGCTTGATTTCAGGCAGCTTCTTGGCGAGTAGTTCCA
>JBLIZM010000182.1:0-5489 GCA_048859855.1 Trichlorobacter sp. | reverse complement strand
TCACACCAGCCAGCTTGTCACCGTAATGCTCAGCAAACTTCAGGGCCTGTGCATAATAGTCGCCAAACAGCAACTGGGTCAGCTTGGAAACCTTTTCCATTACCCCGGTCATTTCCTGAACGGTTGGCAACTTACCGGAATCGTTGTGCAGCTTTTTGACCAGGTCAGAACCTACGTCGACGGTCTTTTCAGTAGCGGTCTTACCACCCAGATCATCGGCCTTCTTACGCAGTGCTTCGGCACGCGCCTTCAGCTTCGGAGAAGCATCCCAAACCTTCTGCCAATACGTGCGGATGTTCTTCCACATGTTGTTGAACCAGGTCTTGATCTTTTCCCAGATGTTCTTGATAGCATCGCCGACGCCTTCCATAGAAACGGAAGTGGCGACAAAACGATCACCGAAGCCACCAAAGGCTTCGCAAGACGGGATAGGATTGCTCATGCCAACACGGGCCAGCGTACGGTCAGCGTAACGCTTAGCCATACGAGCCATGTCTGGGTTCATACCACCGTTCTGGAGGGAGATACGCATATCTTCGTAAATCTCTTCCATCGCGGCCTGGGCATCGTCCAGCTCAGCAATAACTTCGCTGTCTTCGATAACGGATTCACCGGCTTCTGAAGCATCATCCACGGCGGAATCAGCAGCGGCTGCTACCTTGTCAACTACCGGAGGGGTAGTTTTGCTGGAACCATCGGTTGCGCTACCGTTGGAACCACCGTCACCAGGAACCACTTCAGGGTTGTTGGTGTCGTCTTCCATACCAAGCCCGATTCGAGCTTGCTTAATTTTTCTCAACATGACGTTGACTCCTAATTGCAATTAGCTGTCTTTTCTGGGCGACTGAACAAATTTCGTTCTTTTCCCGAAGAGAATGTACATAGTACATAACATATCTTCAAACCCACCTTCATAACTAAGC
The DNA here is from genome assembly GCA_048859855.1 of Trichlorobacter sp. Taxonomy (GTDB): domain Bacteria; phylum Desulfobacterota; class Desulfuromonadia; order Geobacterales; family Pseudopelobacteraceae; genus Trichlorobacter. The sequence goes on along the minus strand of JBLIZM010000182.1, from coordinate 4,566 downwards.
CAAGTTTGAATCACGTTCTCCGGTTTTACTTTCAAAACATCAGCCAGAATTACCTGGCGAACAACACGACCAGTATAACCTCCGCCAATCACACGATTGTTTACAGCCGCTTGAATCAATGCCCCAGCAGTGTGGGTAGAAACAGTGCGCTCGCCAGTATTGATATACCGGACAGTGTCGTGGATGAAGTCAAAAGCTATATCACAAAGATGGGTATTAAATTGTTGAAGATTGAGCCATTGCTTAAAGTCACCAAAGGCACGGATGGCATTATCAATAGCTTTCTGACGGAATTCCCAGCAGTTAGTATTCTCAGTACGGTTAACGTACCGGTTATACAGAACTGCCGCGATACTGCCAATGGTGTCGTCACAGAGGGTTCTGTCGACAGCTACACCACTGTCATAATACGACAGTTCTTTGCTCATAGCCCGTATTCCTCATTCTTCTCTTCAATCCAGCCATTCAGCTTTTGCAAACGACCTTCTACGATTTCGATCTGGTTTTCCAGAGCGGCATCTTTCTTACCATCGGCAGCGGCGCGCAGTTGCAGAATACGCAGCTCAATAGCCTGGCGTTCTTCTACAGCGGCTTGGTAACGCTTCACTTGCCATTCCACTACCATCATCCGAACATAGTAGAAAGGATTGAAACGTACCGGGATAAACCCGAAGTTGAACGGGTCCAGTTTGGATACACCGACAGTGGTAGCCACGATGTCGTGCTTGTCTTGTGACAATACGATGTCATCGGGGATTTCTTCGAAGGTAGTACGCGTCTGCTTAGGATCACCTGCCAGAATACCCATTACCTGGATAAAGTTATCCCGGTTAGCCTTCAGCCACTTCAGATCACCCGGAACGAACTGTTCCTTAGCGCTCTTACCGGTACCCAGGAAAGCGGATTCACAAGCACAAGTAAACAGCATCAGCTTACGCACATAGCGTTGAGCGAAACCGAACACTTCCAGATACTGAATAATGGAAGCCTTGCGGTAGGTCAGACCTTCCTTGAGAACGGCGTTAGACATGGACTTGTCGATCAAATTGCCAATAATGTCCAGATTCTCACCGGCCTTGCGGAAAATCTCAAAAGAGACTTCCACGTAGTTACCCCGGTATTTGGTCTTCACACGGCGATCGAAATCTTTGGCAAACTCTTTAGACTCGGCTGCTTTAAAAGCCCAGCCTTTATACTGTTTAGCCAGAGAGGTTAACGCCGGAAGAGTAGTGGTATTCAACTCTTCCCGTAGCTGCGAAATATCTTCACGCAACTGACTGCGCTCGATCTTCGGCAACATGCTGGTAACAAATTGTGTCAGCTTCATCGGTTACTCCTTAAAACGATGGGGCGCTACCCAGTTGATAAGCCTTCAGGATTTCCCCGATGTCAGGACCGCTGCCCTTAGCGGCATTCTTCACCTCGGTGATGCTCAGGCTGGTAGGCAGATCAATACTGTTGTGATAGATGGTTACCTTACCCCAATCGTCATTAATCACCACCATGAGCATAATGGCGGTTTCATCAAACAGTTGTTGACGAACCTTCATGTTGCTCAGTTTACCACCCAGACGGCTTTCGATTTCTTTAGCCGTACGGGCTGTCAGAACAACCATAGAAGAAGCATCTGCAACAGATGCAGAACCAGAGGCAATAGCAGACAGTCGGTTTTCACGACGGCGCTTGAGGGTGTCCTGGAAGAAACCACTCTTATCCTTGATCAAGGCACGGCGATGTTGTTTGATAATATCTTCCACGAAGAAAATATCGCGTACCAGATCAAGTTCGTTTTCCTTCCAACGATGACCCCGTTCTTTACCAGTCATCTGGCGGCCACCGAGCGTTAAGTTATGAATCATACTCTCGGTATCAACTGTGTTAACAGCCAGGCGGACGGTAACTGGGATCACTGCCTTATTACCTTGGTCTTCCAGAACAATTTCCAATTGTTTACCAACACAAAGGTTAGTGTCGAGTTGGATATTGCTTATGGTATCACGACCAAAAGATTGCTTGGAAGTATCGTCCTTAGGACCTTCTTGGCCTTGGTCACGAAATGCACCGAAGATGTCATTACCAAGAGCTTCCATACCTACGCCAGGCTTTGCCGTGGCAAACGGCAAACGATGCTGATAGGATTCTTGAGTGAGCATATAACCGGCCGCACCGGCCAGGTTAGAACCCAGGTTACGACGCGGATTAACCTTGTCCAACAACTTGATGACGTCGATACGTGCAACTGGAATACTGATTGCGATTGCCTGGGTGTAATACCCGGCAAAAATAGAAGTCAGTGTTTGCAGGATGTCCGTAGCATACGCTTGGTGACGAATAGATTCCTCAAGAAGAACCACAGGCTCAACACGAGTAACCGACGTATATTTCACCAGGTTATCGCTGGTAGCGCTGGTGAGCCCCTCACGGAGACGAGATGCCAAAAAAGGCACCGCATCAAGAGGGGATAAACTTTCTGTTGAAATTGACAACATAGCTCTTTCCTTAGGAGTGTGCGATGGCAAACGTACAAAAGACGGTGGACATGGTCGGTAGTATCCCTACTACTGTATCCGTCGGTAAACAGTTTACAGATAATAGAGACGAAGTATCGCGTTCAGTTGGTATTGGTTCTCTTGATTCAGCACAAGCTTTGCTATATCAGGGGATTAATCACCGTGGTATTGGTAACCCTGTTCCACGAAATACCGACAACGTAGGCATTACCTTTTTTACCAGGCCGCGTCTTAACCTTTCATACGATAATCTCGCTATGGACCGTACACTGTCCACGTTGTTGGTTAATGATGAAAAAAGCATACAGCAAATTATCAGGGCTTACTTAGACCCTGACAGACAAGCTGGTATTGGGGTTAGTTCTCGAAAGGGAGATGAGATAATCAAATCTGCTTTTGTAGATTCCAAAAACCCTTTTATCACGGTGTTAACAAATACCATTACTTCTCTTTCTGGCTGGCCTGATGTCACAGTAGACACCTTTAGCTCAAAAGAAGGTCTCTTTAAAGAAGCCTGGAGTATGGTAGATGGTAATACCAAAATTTATGGTCTTTTTGACCTTACAGCCAATTTCCAGAACCCCGCTGGTGACCCTATATCATTGCTTCTCTCGGTATGGACCCGCTATGCTTCTATGGCTTATTTAGGAGAAGTATTCCCTTATCCTGACAGTATAGCTGAGAATGAGATTGACTACCAGACACGTATCTACCGTTTGGTACTGGATCCTTCACGGCGGTTCGTACAAAAGATTGCTGCCTGTGGTGCTGCATTCCCTACCGTTAACCCTTTAGGGGCTGCTTTCAATTATGACGCCAATCGCCACTTTACGGGTGAGAATGACGAGGTGTCTGTTACTTTCCGTTGTATGGGGGCTGAATATAATGACCCTATCACTATTAAGGAATTTAATGACACTGTCGTTATGTTCAATCCTAATATGCGGGCTAGTAATCTCAAATCTAAAAAGGGTAATATGGTTCAGATACCTCCTGAGTTTATACTGCCTATGAACAACTATGGTTATCCACGTATTGATCCACTCACTTTTGAATTACAATGGTGGTTGGAGAAGTCCACTTACAACAGCCTGATTCCTAGCTGGTTGAAGAAGGAGAAGAAATAAATGGCTACTACATTACAAAACGCTATCGAAACGGTAAAGTTCAATCCCTGTGCTATTCAACAAGCTATGCTGTCGGCTCTGGAAAGCAGTCTTAACGGTGAGATAGATTTGCCCGATGCAACCAACCCTTTTGTTTGGTTGATGGAGGCTAGTGCTGTCAACACGGCGGTGGCTATTTCTCACGATGAAGCTATCGCTTGTCGTATGTATGCAAAGATGGCTTTGACACAAGAGGACCTTTACAGACACATGTCCGATGTTGACTATCTGGGGCGGTTCTCAAACCCTTCTCGTACGGAAGTTCATCTTTGTATTTCTCTGGACGAGATCAAAGCCAAGGCTGTTCAGATCGGTTCTTCTGAAGTTCGGAAGATCACTATTCCACGTAACACCAAGTATAACGTAGCTGGTTATGCTTTCTGTCAGCAATACCCTATCGATATTCGTGTAATGCCACACGGTGGTATCCAGATTGTTTATGATGTTTCTAAGATGTCTCCTATGCAGACACTGGAAACTAACGTGGTGGAGTGGTCAGTAGTTCGGTTTGAATCAACTGACTTCCTGGATATCACCATCCCACTGCTACAGTTGGAACAAACCAGCTACACAGATAGCGTGGTTAGCACTGCCTCTTACACCAAAGTTTATAGCTTTGATGACTACTTCTATTTCTGTCGTGTGTATATGAAATCGAGGGGTAGGTGGGTAGAGATCTACACCACCCACAGTGACCAGACGTATGACCCTTCTTTGGCCACGGCTGTGCTTACTGTCACCGGTCAGAAGCTGAAAGTTCATATCCCGCAGATCTACATGACCTCTGGGGTAATAAGTTCAGAGATTCGTATTGACGTATTCACTACAGCTGGTGATGTTGAAACATCTCTCGACAGTTATTCACCGGATAACTACGATGTTAAGTGGTG
>JBLIZM010000181.1:0-2914 GCA_048859855.1 Trichlorobacter sp. | reverse complement strand
GTTTCTACCAAGGGACCATCAGCGGTCATTAAGAGTCATCACAATGTTGGTGGACTTCCAGAACGAATGAAGATGAAGCTGATAGAGCCTGTTCGTGAGTTGTTTAAGGATGAAGTACGTCTGCTTGGCAAGGAACTGGGGTTGCCGGATGATCTTATTTACCGTCAACCGTTTCCTGGTCCGGGACTCGCGATTCGGTGTGTTGGGGAAATTACCGCAGACCGTCTGACCATTCTGCGTGAGGCTGATGCAATAGTGCTCGAGGAAATTCGTGCGGCTGGTTTGTATCGTGAAATCTGGCAATCTTTTGCCGTGCTACTTCCCGTTCGCTCTGTTGGTGTTATGGGAGATGCGCGAACCTATGATTATACTATCGCGCTACGTGCGGTAAACTCACTCGATGGTATGACCGCTGATTGGGTTAAACTTCCCTATGAGGTGCTCGGCAGCATCTCAACCCGGATTATCAATGAGGTAAAGGGTGTTAACCGCGTTGTCTACGATATAAGCCAAAAACCACCGGCAACAATAGAGTGGGAATGATTTTAATTTGCTGAATTACCTAAAAAAGCTAGTGCCGCGCACTGGCTTTTTTAGGTGGTGCTTCTATATTATGATATTTGAGTTTCTTTTAAACAGGTGTAGCTATGAAGCGCTTTACTAATACAGGATACAGAATACAGACCATAGTTTTATGGTTATCGTTATTTCTGACCTTTTTTACCAACATTACTTTTTACCGACATATCATCCATGACTATGGTTTTAGTCTGGTCATGGTGCCAAAGTTCATATCAGTAGTTCTCGTTCTTGCTGCAGTTAATTATCTGCTTTTGACCCTGATAAGTTTCGAAAAAACAATTAAGTGGTTAATTCCACTCGTATTGGTAGTGACGTCACAAACAGCGTACTTTATGGATCTGTATGATGTTGTTATCGATACCAATATGATTCAGAACGTTGTAGAGACTAATTGGGCTGAGACTCGAGATCTTTTAAGTCTGCGCCAGGTTGGATACTTATTGATACTTGCGGGTATTCCCTCAATTGCTATCTGGCGCATATCATTACAGTCGGTTTCAACGAAAGAACTTTGGATCTCAAAACTAAAAGGTATCGGCTGTGCTCTTGTTGTTATCGTGCTATTAATTCTTGCCTTTAGCAAGTTCTATGCTTCTTTTATACGCGAGCATAAGCCGCTACGGTACTATGCTAATCCTGGCTATTATCTTTACTCATTGGGCAAGATGTCAGCCGAGCATATGCCGCGCGCCAAGCAGAAGTATCAACAGATAGGACTTGATGCAAAACAACTAAAGACCGAGCCCGGCCGAAAGTTGATCGTTCTCGTTGTTGGTGAAGCGGCCCGTTGGGATCACTTTTCACTGAATGGCTATCAGCGTACAACGAATCCTCTGATGTCCCGCGAACAAATTATCAACTTCTCAAACTTTAGTTCTTGCGGGACAGAAACGGGCGTGTCGGTCCCCTGCATGTTCTCAAGTTTTGGTCGTGAAGGATATAGTAAGGAAAAAGGGGCTACGACTGACAACGTTCTCGATATTCTCCAACGAGCCGGGGTATCCGTTCTCTGGCGGGATAATAATTCCGACTCCAAGGGTGTTGCACTACGGGTACCGTATGAGGACTTTAAATCAAAACCACGTAACCCTGAGTGTGCGGACGGAGAGTGTCGGGATGAAGGCTTACTGTCAGGGCTTCAGAAATATCTTGATACCCATACATCAGGTGATGTTTTAATAGTGCTTCACCAGATGGGAAATCATGGCCCCGCCTACTACAAGCGCTATCCTGCGGCTTTTGAAAAGTTTACTCCGGTTTGTCGTACTAATCAGCTTGAACAGTGTAGTAGAGATGAAATTGTGAACGCCTATGATAATGCATTATTATATACGGACTATTTTTTAAATAAGACGGTTACTTTTTTGAAAGGCCAGAATAATAAGTTTCACACAGCACTTTTGTATATTAGTGACCATGGTGAATCATTGGGAGAAAAGGGCGTTTATCTCCATGGTATGCCGTACCATTTTGCTCCTGAAGCTCAAAAACATGTTGGCGCCTTTTTCTGGTTTAGCCCTTCCTTTCCCATTGATAGAAAAAAACTGGCTGCTCAGTCCAACGCTGACTTTAGCCATGACTATCTATTTCATACCTTACTCGGCATGTTTAATGTGCAGACAACAGTGTACAAAAAAGAATTGGATATGATTCGTAAATAATACGATGGTTAAACATTCTGAGACCCTTTACGCTGAACGCCTCGTGTCATGATTGATTCGGGGCGTTCGTCATTCTCATTGTGCCGGTATGGTATATGCATCTATACTGGTAAATAGTAATTCATAGGAGGAGCGACTCATGCATAAAGAACGGCGGAGAACTAAAATAGTTGCAACTGTTGGACCTGCCTGTAGTTCTATCGTAATGCTTGAGCGTCTTATGTATGCCGGTGTTGACCTGTTTCGTCTGAACTTTTCCCACGGTTCTATTGAGGATAAGCAGGCACTCATAACGTTAATACGGCGCCTCTCTGCTGAAATAGGACGTGAGGTTGGAATTCTTGCTGATTTACAGGGGCCTAAAATTAGAACAGGCAGGATGGCCGGTGAGGGGATGCTGCTTACGAAGGGACAGCAGGTCGTAATTACAACCGCAGATGTTCTTGGTCAGCAGGGTGTGATACCGACAATCTATACGGAATTACCACGCGATGTTCGGATTGGGTCTAAGATCCTCCTTGATGATGGACTCCTTGAACTCAAGGTTCTTTCTATTGATGATACTGATGTTCGTTGTGTTGTTGTTAATGGAGGGCTGTTAAAGAATAACAAGGGCATTAATCTGCCTGGTGTTAAGGTTTCAGCACCATCGCTAACTGAAAAGGATCACC
>JBLIZM010000180.1:0-5922 GCA_048859855.1 Trichlorobacter sp. | reverse complement strand
CCCGCCTCACGTAGGGTTGCAAAGAGTGAGCAGAGTCCGATGGGGAGCAAACTGGTAAAATGATCGTCTGCCACATTGGATTGTGTTGTCGCACTGTAGGCGAGTAAGGTGATCATACGGTACTGGTGGTCTGTCTAAATAACAAAACGGGCCCAGTCGGACCCGTTTTGAGAGTGATACCCATAACCAAGAAACCCTTAGTTACCAGCCGACTGCTTACCCAGGCCAAGGTGGTCATTTTTAAGGACATCGGAGTCCTGCTCCTCTTCAACACCAATCATCAGGTCATGTATATTGAACTGAAGTGGGTCAAGCCTGTCAATACGCCGGGCACCGATATAGCGGGATAGATAGTAGGGGGTGTCCATGGAAGACACGACTACGCGACGCTCCGCCGATGAAGCATGAATCATTTTACGGTTGCCAAGGTAGATGCCAACATGGGACGGAAATGCCGCATAGGTTCTGAAAAAGACCAGATCACCACGTCGTAAGTCACCATAGGCAACTTCTTGACCGATCCGGAACTGTTCACGTGCCGTTCTCGGAAGGGTTACCTTTTGCTCACGGAATACCTGCTGGGTAAAGCTAGAGCAATCGAGTGCATAACGGCTGTTACCACCAAAACGATAGCGAGCTCCCAAAAAACCGTAGGCTGATTTCTGAAGGCTTGAGAATGGTGTCGAGTTTTTCTCTTCAATATTCTTGGCTAAGTCGATCGGACGGTCAATGTTGATGTCAGAAAGTTCTGAAAGGGTTACGTCAAGTTCCTGCTCGGTCAGCAAATCCTGATTGACCAGTTCGAGCTTTCCAGTCCGGTTTTGGCGGGTTGGGTTGACATCACACTGCTCTGCAAGTGTCAGAATGCTCCCTGGCTTAAGACGAGCGTGTTTGATGCCGTTTAACCGCTTGATTTCTGCGACGGATACACCGGTCTTGCGTGCTACCTTCTGAAGGGTATCCCCTTTGCGGACGCGGTAGGTGCTACATGATTCGACTGCCGGCTTGCTCGTTGCGGCATGTGAGGGGATGATTAACCGAGTCCCCTTGGCAACATGGTTGGAACTGAGGTTGTTTGCCTGACGCAACTCTTTGGTTGAAACATTATATTTGCGTGCGATGCTTTGGAGGGATTCCTTTGCACGCACAACATGAGACTTTGACGCAAGCGCCGGCAAAGGTAGGGCGAGCATGAACAGACAGAGTATGGGTAGTACGCGGCGAAACTGCATTCATGTGCCTCCTTCCGGTGAATTTTGTGCAAACAGTGTATTAGTGTATATAACAAACAATGTATTTTGTCAAGTCCAGGGGGGGAGGGGGTCAGTGGAACCGTTTGGTTGCTCGCTTGATTGTGACCCGAACAGCCCCAGGATCAATCCCGACAATACTGATTCCTGAGGGTACTCGTACCTGGCTGCTGGTGATCCGGATGGTGTTGGCCCCCTCTATTGAAGTGGTGAGTGGCACCTCAGCGGTTAGCTCGAGCTGACGAGGTGAAGGGGCTAGTCCAGATGTTGATCTGACACGGACGGTGACCTCTTCAGGGTACACATGCTGGATTGCCATGCCGCTTGGTATGTCTTTGAAGGTTAAGGGAACGGTAACCATCGCAATCTCACCTTGTCTCAGTGACAGCAGTAGCCAGATAGCGGTCACGCATCCAACAACGGCTATTTTCACGGTCAGGTTGCTGATGATTCTCCGCCCTAGGGATGGGCGTGGACCGATCCCGTCTGGGAAAAGTAACTGTTCCAACGAATGAATAAGTTGGGTTTCATTTGAGATCGGGAAAATCTCTCCATTATGAATTAACGAGACCGTTCCCCGTTCTTCAGAAATTACAAGGATAACAGCATCGCTACGCTCACTGAGCCCTAGAGCGGCACGGTGCCGCGTTCCTAAATGCTGGGGAAGCCGCTGAGTGTCCGAGAGGGGGAGCAGACAGGCTGCTTGTACTATTCGCCCGTCACGAATTAAAACCGCGCCGTCATGTAGGGGGGTCTTGTCTTTAAAGATACTGGTCAGTAGTGGGGCTGAGACCAGTGCATCTAGCACAACGCCATGGGTGATATGGTCATCAAGTGCGTCGGTACGCTGAAAGACAATTAAGGCGCCACAGTGTTCTTGTGCAAGTGAGAATGCGGCTTCTGGTATTGCCGGTGGGACCCGGGTCTCAGCCTGCTGATCGACACCGACCAGTTCTTTTAGGCGGCTAAAACGATAGAGTGTTTGTCTGATTTCGTGTTGGAAGACAACGACAATCACAATGAGAATGACCGTGCCGAGCTGTTGGAGAACCCAGCTGGTCATATGGAGTCCAGCCTGTCGCGTCAGAAAATAAATAACCGTTAAGGTGCCGAGACCGGCGAGCACCTGAATGGCACGGCTTTTACGAAACCATGAATAGAGCTGGTAAATCAGAATACTCATAATCAGGATGTCAAGGATGTCCTGAATTCTGAATTGGGGCATCATCGGACCTTTCCCGGCGCTGAGGATGTGGATTCGGGTGTTTATGCTGGATTGAGTGTAGAAAATATGCTACATGACCGTATAACTATCGTATCATCAAAGTGCATGAAAAGGGTATAAAAAACCATGTTTAGGCTTTCTCAAAAAGGTGAACAGATCCAGCAGATGTTTAATACCATCGCTCCGACGTATGATTTCCTGAACCACCTTTTGAGCTTTGGTATTGATAAGCGATGGCGAACCAAGACGGTTGCATTGCTTGACATCCCTGAACAGGGACGTGTCCTTGATGTGGCGACCGGCACCGGCGATGTCGCCCTTGAGCTTGCCAAGCAATTACCTACTTCAGTTGCTATCACGGGAGCTGACTTTAGTGCTGAGATGGTTGCCCGTGGGGAGCAGAAAATTGCCCAGTCACCCTATCGTGACCGGATTAACTTCACCGTTGCCCCTTGTGAAGACTTGCCTTTTCCCGATAATCATTTTGACGGGATAACGATCGCCTTTGGTATTCGTAACGTTGTCGACCGCAGGCTCGGCTTGGCAGAACTCTGGCGTGTCGCAAAACCAGAGGGGCAGCTATTGATTCTTGAATTTTCTACCCCCCGTTCAGCACTGTTTAGGGGACTCTACCATCTGTACTTTAAGCGGATCCTGCCGTTAATTGGCGGATTGTTCTCTCAGTACGATGCCTATAAATATCTTCCCGACTCCGTCCTTGAGTTCCCAACGAGTGAGCAGTTTTGTGAAACAATGCGCTCTGTTGGATTCAGTGACGTCCGCTGTATTCCACTAACCTTTGGTATCGCTTCAATCTATTGTGGTAGAAAGCGCAGCTGACCAAGAGCGCACTGGAGCCTACGTGACTGTTCTTGATGCCTGGTTCCAACAGTATGTCGATGGGTATCGGGACCTGGATTCTGAAGGTGTCCGCAACATAGAGCTGAAGCGGGTTCATACCGGTCATGTTGTCACTTATGCTTCTTTGATAGCGCAGGGAGAAGCGCTGTCCTCCCATGATTCCATGTTGCTCCGCTGCGCAGCACTCCTGCATGATGTGGGACGATTCCCCCAGTATCGTCGATGGCGTACTTTTAGAGATAGTGATTCTGATAATCACGCTCGACTTTCTCTTGAGGTGATTCGGTCTGAAGGGGTTTTGGCTTCGTTTGCGGATCAGGATCGGCAGGCTATTGAAGAGGCGATTCGCTTTCACAATGTTCGAACGGTACCAGAGATTGCAGACCATCCCCAAGGGCGGCTCATCCGCTATCTGCGGGACGCTGATAAACTTGATATCTGGCGGGTTGTGTTGGAATACTACCATCAGACACCGGAACAGCAGGCATCGGCCGTTGGGCTCGGGTTTCCTGACGAACCAACGGTTACTCCGGTCTGTTTGGCTGCATTGGCTGCAGCAGAAGTCGTCCCGCTTGAAACAGCTACGGTTCTCAATGATTTTAAGTTAATGCAGATTTCCTGGGTATATGACCTGACTTCAGATACTGCCCGTCGTATTCTGGCAGAACGGCGCTACTTGGAACAACTTGCTGCTCTGTTGCCTCAAACACCGGAAGTCGTCGCTGCAGTCGCACCGGCTCTTGCATCCTTGCAGGGGCTCTAAGGAGTTCCTATGTCACTACAGAACATCAAACGATTACAGCCTGAACAGTTACGCTGGTGCTGTGACCTGAGTCAGTTTAACTTTACAACAACCGCTGACTTACCTGATCTCCTGGATGCTGTTGGTCAGGAACGGGCGCTTCGGTCAATAGAGTTTGGACTGGGAGTGAAGGAAAACGGTTTCAACCTATATATTTCGGGCGAGACCGGTACCGGGCGGACATCAACAATTCGTAACTTGCTTAGACAGCGTGCCAAAGATGAACCGACCCCTGAAGACTGGCTCTATGTTTACAACTTCAAGGACCAGGAGAGTCCGGTTTCCATTAGTTTGCCAGCAGGTGGTGGTGTACAGTTTGTCGCGGACATGAAGGATTTTGTTGAAGGGATTAAGCAGGATATCCCAAAGTCACTGGAGAGTAAGGAGTATGAGGCCCGGCGTTCCGAGATCATAGAGCAGTATCAAGAAAGTAATAATGCCTTGTTTGAAGCGCTTGAGACGGAAGCAGAAGCTCATGGATTTGCCCTGCAGCGTACCGTTTCAGGGTTGGTGGTTGTTCCCCAGAAGGATGGACACAACTTTACCCAAGAGGAATACGATGCTTTGACGGATGATGAACGTAAGCAGATGGATGAGCATGGCAAGGTACTCACGGAACAGCTGAATGAGCTGCTCAGGCAGGTTCGTGATAATGAAAAGGCAACCAAGGAGCAGCTGGCTCAAGCTGATCGTGAGCTAGGGACCTCTTCAATCGGTCACCGGCTTGACCCCTTTCGTGACAAATATGCCGCACATGAGCGAATACTGAGCTACCTTGAGGCTGTTAAAGAGGATATTCTCAAAAATCTTGATGATTTCAAGCCGCAACCTCCTCAATCGCAGATTCCCGGCATCAAGTCGGGACGGCCTGAACCAAGTTTTGAGCGCTATGATGTGAACCTGATGGTTGACAACCATGAGACCAGTGGTGCGCCAATCGTCTTTGAGTCAAATCCAACCTATACCAATCTGTTCGGGCGTATTGAACATGTCATGCAGTATGGCGGTGTGGCCGCAACTGATTTTACCATGATCAAGGCGGGGGCGCTGCATCGTGCCAATGGTGGTTATCTGGTGATTGACGCCCGCGAGATGCTCCTCAACCCCTTTGTCTGGGACTCCTTAAAGCGTTGTATCCGGACCGGTGATATCCGTATTGAGGATGTCATGGAACAGTATCGCTTTATGACGGTTGTGTCTCTCAAACCGGAGGCGGTTCCTCTTCGTTCAAAGATTATCCTGGTGGGGACGCCATGGATCTATTATCTCCTATACTATCAAGATCCCGAGTATCGTAAGCTGTTTAAGGTCCGTGCAGAGTTTGACAGTATGGTTTCACGGAGCCCTGAGGTCATGAACGAATATGCTCTGTTCGTTGCGACTCTCTGTCGTGAAAAGCATCTTCTGCATTTCGACCGCTCTGGGATGGCCTGTCTGCTTGAATATACTGCCCGTATGGTTGATGATCAGCAGAAGCTTTCTTCACGATTCATGGAAATAGCAGATTTTGTCCGTGAATCAAGTTTTTGGGCAGAACGTGATGGTCATACCGTTATCACCTGTCAGGATGTGAAACGGGCTGCTGAAGAAAAACTTTATCGCATGCGGAGGATTGAAGATCATATTCAAGAACTTCTCGCTGATGGAACCCTTAAAATAGAAACAACCGGTTCCGTGGTTGGGCAAATTAATGGTTTGTCGGTGCTGTCACTGGCTGATCACAGCTTTGGACAGCCCTCGCGCATTACTGCCCGTGTCTGGGTGGGGCAGGCGGGAATGGTCAA
>JBLIZM010000179.1:0-5565 GCA_048859855.1 Trichlorobacter sp. | reverse complement strand
TACTCTGCATACCGAGCTCGACCCACAGATACGTTTGTTGAGCCATTGATTGTAATAACGATAATACCTCTTCAGGCAAGCAATCCGGGCGGGTACCAACCAACATACCGACAATATCAGGATCAGATAGTGCTGAGCGATACAGCGTCTCAAGCTCTTCTATCGGGGCATATGTATTAGTATACGCCTGAAAGTAGGCGAGGAATTTTTCTGCTCTGAATTTAGTACGGAGATACTCTTTGCTATGCGCTATCTGGTCTACTAACGCATGCCCAGACAAGGTGCCGGTTGCAGCAGAACCCCGCTCACCACAAAATGCACACCCTCCTGCCCCTAAAGAACCATCACGGTTTGGGCACGTAAATCCTGCGTCAAGCGCGACACGTTGTACGCGGCAGCCAAACTGAGCCGTTAATTCATCTTTAAAGGTATACAATCTTTTCATAGGATCGCCATAATAGCAAAAAGGGAGCGTAATAACGCTCCCTTTTATGCATCTTCATTATTTATGAAACTTAGTGACCGGATGTTCTCCCGGAAACTTGGATACGAATAATTGCACGCTCAAGAGCAGCTTCGTAGACTTTAAATGATTTATCTTCAGGTGAAAGCTCCTTGAGCTTAGCTTCAGCACGACCGAGAGCCGCTTTTGCACGCTCAAGATCGATTTCATCTGAACGCTCGGCAGTTTGAACGAGGACGATTATTTTGTCGTCAGCCACTTCAAAATAACCCCAGTTCAAGGCCATATGCGTAACAATACCATCACGCTTATAGCTCAATTCACCAATACTTAATGAAGATAAGAATGGAGCATGCCCAGGTAATACCCCAAACTCGCCGTTCTTGCCAGTGGCAGTAACTTCATCCACTAGCTCATCCATAACCTTACAGTATGGTGTTACTATTTCAAGCTTCATTTTCTCAGCCATTGCATAGTCCCCATGCTGGGCAGCAGAGCCGCAGCATCGATAGCGTCGTTATTATACTGCTGCCAGCTTAGCTGCCTTCTCAATGGCCTCATCGATAGTACCGACCATGTAGAATGCCTGCTCAGGCAGATCATCATACTTACCGTCAACAATTTCCTTGAAACCACTAATGGTGTCCTTCAGCTCAACATAGACACCTGGGGTGCCAGTGAAAGCCTCAGCAACGTGGAACGGCTGGGACAGGAAGCGCTGAATCTTACGAGCACGAGCAACAACCAGTCTATCTTCTTCAGACAACTCGTCCATACCAAGGATTGCAATGATATCCTGAAGATCCTTGTATTTCTGGAGAACATACTGAACGGAACGAGCAACAGCATAGTGCTCATCGCCAATGACCTGTGGGTCAAGAATCCGTGAAGTTGAGTCCAGTGGGTCAACCGCTGGGTAGATACCAAGCTCTGCAATCTGACGTGAAAGAACCGTCGTTGCGTCAAGGTGTGCGAATGCCGTTGCCGGAGCCGGGTCAGTCAGGTCGTCCGCAGGAACATAAATAGCCTGAACTGATGTAATGGATCCTTTTTTAGTCGATGTAATCCGCTCCTGAAGCTCACCCATTTCAGTTGCCAGAGTAGGCTGATAACCAACGGCTGATGGAATACGGCCAAGCAGCGCCGAAACTTCGGAACCAGCCTGGGTAAAGCGGAAGATGTTATCGATGAAGAGCAGAACGTCTTGGTTCTCCTCATCACGGAAGTATTCAGCGATTGAAAGTGCGGTCAACGCAACACGTGCACGGGCCCCAGGAGGCTCGTTCATCTGCCCGTACACCAGGGCTGCCTTATCAATAACGCCCGAGTCTTTCATTTCATGCCACAGGTCGTTCCCTTCACGGGTCCGCTCACCAACACCAGCAAAAACGGAGAAACCACCGTGCTGCTTTGCAATGTTGTTAATCAGTTCCATAATCAGAACGGTCTTACCAACCCCTGCACCACCGAACAGACCGATTTTACCACCCCGCGCATACGGAGCAAGCAAGTCAACGACTTTGATACCCGTGGTAAACGCTTCAACCTTGGTTGACTGGTCTTCAAACAACGGAGCATGACGATGAATCTCATACTCTTTCTCGTGACCAATCGGACCCATCTCGTCAACGGGCTCGCCGATAACATTGATAATACGACCAAGAGTCTTACGACCAACAGGAGCAGTAATCTGCTTACCGGTATCGGCAACAAGCTGACCACGCTTCAAACCGTCGGTTGAATCCATAGCGATGGTACGGACAGAGTTCTCACCGAGGTGTTGTGCGACTTCGAGAACCAGATTGTTCTCAGTGTCATCAATAGCAGGGTTGGTTACCCGCAGTGCGTTGTAGATCGGCGGCAGTTGGCCGGGCTCAAATTCGACGTCGACAACAGCGCCGATTACCTGGGAAATCTTACCTTTGTTCTGGCTCATGTACCTTGTTCCTCCTAGGCCGTGCAGGCCATCAGTATCGTAACGTAAACCGATTATCCTTTAATAGACTCAGCACCCGAGATGATTTCCATCAACTCTTTGGTAATGGCTGCCTGACGTGCACGGTTATATTGCAGTGTCAGCTTGCCAATCATTTCAGATGCGTTTTTACTTGCGCTGTCCATCGCAGTCATGCGGGCACCATGCTCAGATGCAACTGACTCGAGCATAGCTTTGAAAATCTGAACTTCGATATTCTTTGGCAGAATTTCAGCAAGCAATTCCTGAATTGATGGTTCGAAGATATACTCAACACCTGCCTCATCAACAGTCTCTTCACTTTGTGGTGGAACCACCGGAAGCAACTGTTGGAAGGTGATGTCCTGAGACATAACGGTTTTAAAGGCGTTGAACAGAATAACAACCTGATCATACTCTCCTTCGAGGTACCCTTCGATAACCTCCTGCGCAAGCAATGCTGCAGTTTGGTAATTAGGCTTGGAAATCAGATTGGGGTAGTTCTTCTCAACCGGGAAGCGGTTTTTGAGATATTCATACCCTTTGCGACCAAGTGTTGTGATCGCAATTGACTCGTACTGGTCTTTATTTCCACGGATATACCGCTCAGCCGCCTTACAGAGGTTTGCGTTAAAACCACCGCAGAGGCCGCGGTCAGAAGACACCACGATTAGCAGCAGTTTTTTAGCCTCACGTACCTCGAGCAGTGGATGGGCATCCCCTTCAACGTTCACTGCAAGTGACTTGAGTACCTCTTCCATCTTACTGGCATACGGACGTGCAGCAATAATATTATCCTGTGCACGGCGCAGCTTGGCAGCTGAAACCATTTTCATGGCTTTGGTTATCTGCCGAGTATTCTTAACGGATCCAATCCGCTTTTTAATATCTTTCAAGCTTGGCATGGTTGATGGCCATCCTTGTCCTAGGCAGTGAATTCCTTCTTGAACTGGTCAAGTGCAGCAACAAGCTTTGCTTTGACAGAATCGTCAATTTGCTTCTTCTCACGCAGCTCGCTCAGTGCCTCAGCAGCGCGATTTTCAAGATAGGACATCAGCTCAGCTTCATACCGCTTCAGGGCGCCGACGGGATAATCATCAACATAGCCGTTGTTTGCGGCAAAGATAATGACAACCTGCTTCTCGAATGGCATTGGCTGATACTGTGGCTGCTTGAGAATCTCAACCAGACGCTCACCACGGGCAAGCTGCAGCTGGGTAGCACGGTCAAGGTCAGAACCAAACTGGGCAAACGCTGCCATCTCACGATACTGGGCAAGGTTCAGACGCAGCGTACCGGCAACCTGCTTCATTGCCTTGGTTTGTGCTGATCCACCAACCCGTGAAACGGAGATACCGACGTTAATTGCTGGACGGACACCTGAGTAGAACAAGTCTGACTCAAGGAAAATCTGGCCGTCAGTAATTGAAATAACGTTGGTCGGAATGTATGCGGATACGTCACCGGCCTGTGTTTCAATGATTGGCAACGCAGTCAATGAACCAGCGCCGACATCATCAGAAAGCTTCGCAGCACGCTCAAGCAAACGGCTGTGCAGATAGAAAACGTCGCCAGGATATGCCTCACGTCCTGGCGGACGGCGAAGCAGCAGTGAAAGCTGGCGATAGGCAACAGCCTGCTTTGACAGGTCATCATAGATGATCAGGGCGTGCTTACCGCTATCACGGAAGTACTCTCCCATGGTAACACCGGCATACGGTGCAATGAACTGCAGCGGAGCGGACTCAGATGCCGTAGCGGCAACAACGATGGTATAGTCCATCGCGCCGTTCTCTTGAAGCTTCGACACAACCTGAGCAACCGTAGAGCGCTTCTGGCCGATCGCAACATAAATACAAACAACATCGCCACCCTTTTGGTTGATGATGGTGTCCATGGCAACCGCAGTTTTACCCGTCTGACGGTCACCGATGATCAGCTCCCGCTGTCCACGTCCAACCGGAACCATGGCGTCAATAGCCTTCAGACCGGTCGCCATTGGCTCATGAACTGACTTACGCTTAACGATACCAGGGGCCTTGATTTCGACCTTCCGGTAGGTATCGGTAACAATCGGCCCTTTGCCGTCAATGGCCTCACCGATTGCGTTAACAACACGACCAACCATTGCAGGCCCAACAGGAACCTCAACGATCCGGCCGGTACGCTTAACCGTGTCACCTTCTTTGATCTCGATGTACTCACCAAGAACCGCCGCACCGACGTTGTCCTCTTCCAGGTTGAGCACCATGCCGGAAACTCCACCCGGGAATTCCAGCAACTCGCCGGCCATTGCACCGGAAAGGCCATGGATACGGGCAATACCGTCACCGATGGAGATAATGGTACCAGTCTCGGAGACTTCAACTTCCTTGCCGTACTCCTTGATCTGCTTCTTAATGATTTCGCTGATTTCTTCGGCTCTCAGTTCCATAGAAGTGCTTACCCCTTCTGTAGTATATCGTGAATCCGTGCTAATTGTGTACGAACGCTGCTGTCATAGGCGATATCACCAATCTGGGTGACAACACCACCGATTAGTGCTGGGTCAACGGTTACGGTTGGTACAACCTTTTTACCACTCCGCTGCTCAAGGGCGGCAGTGATGGACGAAACCTGCCCATCATCAAGCGAAAATGCTGTTGTTATAGCCGGGCGGATCACGCCAGACTGCTCATCTGCCAAATCCCTGTATGTCCGAACGATATCAGACAGGCATGCGATGCGCCCTTTATCAACCAGCAGCAGCAGGAAGTTGGCAACCAATGGGGTACACCCCAGCTTTGCGATAACATCCTGCATAATGTTTTTCTTCTGATCAGCTGTAAATGCCGGGTTGACCAACACGGTCATCAACTCAGCGTGGTCAGCAAAAAGACGGTCAACGGCACTAAGCTCTGTGTTAAAGGCATCTAAAAGATTTCCTTCAGACGCAAGCTGTACCAATGCCTTGGCATACCGTCTGGCAATAGCGTTGTTAATCACAGTTGCCCCACTTTCCCAAGGTATTCTTGTACCATACGGTTATGATCCGCTGACTGGATTGAGCTTGTCAGCTTTCCTTTTGCAAGCTCTACAGCAAGACGTGCCGCTTCAGCCCGCAACTCACCGCGAGCCTTCAGGACTTCCTGGTCTGCAGCCTGTATTG
>JBLIZM010000178.1:0-2070 GCA_048859855.1 Trichlorobacter sp. | reverse complement strand
GGGAACTTTCATATTTATATTGAAACCCTAGGCAGCCCTACTGAGTATTGTAATCTGTTATTTAACAGATTGTTGCTCGCCGGTTATGCTTTCCCATGCATCCACGCCAACGGTGTGGTTACAGTTAAGACCCTTATAGATCGCACTGTTGCCTCTCCTGAGCGTGAAGCTTACGAGGCCCAACCTGTATTCAGTGATGGGTTGTATTCCAAGAGAATAGACCATATCGCTATTCAGGAAGGTGCCCCTGTCGTTGTCTCTGAGTTGAAATCTTTAACAACAGAGGAGGAAATGGAAGTACGGCAGCTCTATGTAAAGCTGCGTCAAGATTCTGCTGATAAAGCGGCAGAGGCAAGAGAAGCGTACAATGAATTGCGAGCAGAGAAGAAAGCAAAACTCAAAGGCACCTCAAAACTCTTTGAACTCTCTGCCCTCAACGATGGAACTACAGTCTATGATAAGACAGGCCGACCAATCGTTGAGTTATTGTCAAGCGAAGTAATACTGGATCAGCAAGAGCAGGAATTTTATGTACATGATGTTATGCTGAGTCCTCCTGAGCAGCCGGTCAAAATTCCTGATCCGGTTGAACCTTACCTCTACGGACAGAGTGGTGGAGTGGGTGTTGGTGTTGCAACTATCCTGTCTCATAACATGATCTACTCCCACGCCCACGGTGGTATCATATACTCAATGCGATGGGAGGCACAGGATTTGATTGAGGTTTTGAGTTCTGATAATGTTTCAGTCGCAGCTAAGAAACTTATCTGGCGCTTAATCTCAACCAATCAGCAGCAGCTTGCATCAGCTACTACAGATTCGGAAATTTCCGAAATTGCTGACGCATTTAAAAGAACACTCGCCTCTGTCCCTGGCGCTGGTGTCGGTAATGAGAAAGCTGCGATTAAAAAGAAACTCAACCCCGCACCTGAACCTAAAGAAGCAGAAGATGAAATGACTCTTGACTTCAATGCTCAGTTTGGAGTTGGTCAGATGCAAGGAAAAACTGTTGTAGTATCAGAGGCTTGGAATAAGTCGCTGAATATGTATGATATCATTATTACAAAACCCTTTGAGTTTGAACAGTACTACCGTAATTATCAGGTAAGAACTCCAGGCCAATCAGGTACGCGTTCTGCGTTTGCAGCCTGGATGGATTCACCAGACCGTAATACGTTTCATGATGTGTACTTTGAGCCGATTCCGGGTATTGTTCGTAAGCCTGAATCAAAACGTGTCATTCAGCAAGGTGGTGCGTTCAATATTTATACAGGAATTGTCGCTGACCTTGATCGTGCTGTGTACCCTGAACTCATCCTCCAACACATGAAAGAAGTATGGTGCTCAGGTAAAGAAGATGAGTTTGAATACCTCTGTGGATGGATGGGGCATCTTCTGCAGAAACCAAACCAAGTCAACGGGACTGCCCTTGTCCTTCAATCTGAGCAGGGTGCGGGTAAAAACATTATCATTGACAACTGCATTGTCCGTCATTTTGGTCCTCATGCTCTCAGCACCACAAGGAGGGAGGATTTTATTGGAAGATTCAACCGGCAACTCGCTGTCAATGTCTTTGTCTATGCCAATGAGAGTATCTTTGCCGGGGACCATGAGGGTAAGAACGCAATCAAGACTTTGATCACAGACCCCTTTCGCACCATTGAGTTAAAGGGGATTGATTCAAAGCAAGCAAAGAATTATTCAAGTGTTATCTTTGGTGGTAACGCTGGCTGGATGATGAACATTGAAGCCAGCGACAGACGTATGTGTTACCTAACTGTAAACAATAAGCAGGCCGGTGATTCTAATTATTTCGCCAAATTGCTTAAAGAAATAAACGGAGGAGGAAGCGAAGGCTTCATTAAATATTTTATGGAATATAATATCAATGACTTCGATATTACCAAGATTCCAGTCGGTAACTTTCTGCAACGCAACAGCGACCTTGTTCGTTCTTCTCATCCAACTATCAAGTTTTTCTTGTCCCTCGTTGATCGAGACGGTTCCATTGATTGTGTTTATGATGGTCTTCCGCCTCAGCGTTTGAAAGCCCTAGCTAAATGGCATAGC
>JBLIZM010000177.1:0-7588 GCA_048859855.1 Trichlorobacter sp. | reverse complement strand
GGTGATGGAAAAAGCCTGCGAAGTTCTTTCCCAACTTGACATACCTTTTGAGATCCGGATTAGCTCTGCGCACAGACAGCCAGAACAGACTGCAGACTACACCCAAAAAGCCCGCGATCGAGGAATTGAAGTACTCATCTGTGGTGCCGGTATGGCTGCACATCTTGCTGGTGTCGTCGCATCCCATACAACACTGCCTGTTATTGGTGTCCCATTAGCCTCAGGCAAGCTAAACGGTATTGATGCGCTTTATGCAACTGTTCAAATGCCTGCCGGTATCCCTGTTGCAACGGTTGCAATTGATGGCGCCAAAAATGCCGCATTCCTGGCTGCCTCAATACTTTCAATCAAATATCCGGTCGTTGCTGAAAAACTAGCTGCCATTCGACAGGCTACGCAAGGAGAGCTTGAGAAGAAGTCGCTACAATTACAGAGTAAATATCAATAGGTCTTAAAAGGTTGTTGCCATGCAAGAAATAAAGAAGTTTATCTCTGGTTTCAAAGGATTTCAAAAAGAATACTTCTGTGAAGACCGGGAGCTCTTTACATCACTCAAACAGGGACAACGACCCAAAGTTGCCCTTATCGGCTGCAGCGACTCAAGGGTTGATCCATCAATGATGGTGCGTTCTGAACCTGGTGATCTATTTATTATTCGGAACGTTGCGAACCTGATTCCGCCATGCCAGCTCGACCAATCATACCACGGCGTCAGCGCCGCACTTGAATATGCGGTCTGCCATCTTGAGGTTGAGCATATTATAGTGCTTGGACACTCAAATTGTGGTGGTATCCGGTCATTGATGGAAGGAATCCCAAGCAATACCAATGATGAGTATATCACCAAATGGGTTAATATTGCTGAACGTGCAAAGGTAAAGGTTTTATCTGAGTTTAAGAACGCAACTCGAGAGCGGCAGGCAAAAGCATGCGAGCATGCTGCAATTCTGGTTTCACTTGAAAATCTGCTCACCTTCCCCTGGGTTCGCGACCGGGTAGACAGCGGGATACTTAACCTGCATGGATGGTATTTCGATATTGAGTCGGGAAACCTAAACAGCTACAATCCTGACTCCGGAGAATTCAGCATACTGGTTTAAAAGTTAATTACGCCGTATCCGAACATTATTCAGGCACAGGGATTTAGCTCAAACAAAAGCGTGTCAAACGGACAATACAATGATTCAGTGGACACTAAGAAAACTGCGAAAAGTGATTATCGCCTTAGTAGGGTCCACCGTAACCCTCATTGGGATTATTATGATTTTCACCCCTGGACCCGCAGTTATCGTGATTCCACTTGGACTCGGCATCTTGGCAACGGAATTCTTATGGGCTCGCCATATGCTCCACAAAGTTAAAACGTACATTAGCGAAAAAGCAGCCCGCCGCAGTAAGTCACCGTAGCCTCGCTCACGGGAATCCAAGAGAACAGCACATCTCATCGTCACGAAAGCACAAATGGATACTCTTACCTTTATCAGCACCTTTGGGCTCATTTTCCTCGCGGAACTAGGAGACAAAACACAACTAACCGCAATGGCTCTGGCTGTTCGGTTCCCTTGGAAAAAAATCTTTGTTGGCATTGCTGCCGCTTTTACGATACTGAACCTCGCCGCTGTTGTTGTTGGCAAGATCCTCTTTAGCCTACTCCCTATGATGTGGGTTACTCTGATCTCTGCGGGGTTGTTCCTGTTTTTTGGCGTAACCACACTGATTCAGAGCTGTTCTGAAACAACGGAAGAAATCCCAACGGATGCCCCTCGTCATGTTATAAAAACTGCTTTTCTTATGATTTTGATGGCAGAGTTGGGAGATAAAACCCAGCTAGTAACGGCAAGTCAGGCGGCACAGCACGCAACAAGCATTTCATCAACAGTATCTGTTTTTCTAGCTTCAACGCTAGCGCTTTGGTCAGTGTCCCTGATTGGCATTTTTGTTGGTAAGCAGCTCATCCGGTATATACCTCTCTGCTGGATTCATCGAGCAGCCGGCATTCTCTTTCTCTGTTTTGGAATAGCCCTTGTTATCCGCTTAGTACTCACGTAAACGGGTATAGCTATAAATGCCCACCTAGGTCATGACAACATTAGTGGTACTGTTTGCGCCTGAAAAGTCCTGACGAAACACTCACAATCCGATCAAGAAATAGTATGCCATCGAGATGGTCCATCTCGTGTTGAATTGCTACTGCTTCAAAACCGTGTGCCGTAATGGTGCGAGGCTCCCCAGCGAGACCATCGATAAAGGAAATTGTAATTTCTGTGGCACGATCAACGTCACCCGTATAATCCGGAACACTCATGCACCCCTCCCGCATGGTCGCATTCCCGCTCCTTGCTTCTATGACCGGATTGATCATCACAAGCAGGCCATGATTGTCGTCTCTCCCCTGCTTACTCTGTGATACATCAACGACACAGACCCGCAGCGAAACACCTATCTGCGGAGCAGCGACACCAACGGAGTGTGGACCTGCATGCATGGTATCGACAAGGTCCTGAACCAACACCCCGATTGACTCGTCAACGTCATGAACATTGTGGGCTACTTTTTTTAATAGGGGATGGGGGTATTTCAAAATATTTTGTACCGCCATTTACAACTCCACCGGGGTAACAATTCTAGCCGCAACCTCCACTTGCAGTTGCTCATGCAGGGTTGCCAAGATGTCTTGCAGCTCATCGAACACAACACTATCTGGTAGGTTGACTTCAAGCATCATGACATAGACTTGATTATCATCATCACCTGCCAGCTTCGTTTGCAAGTCCTGGATATTAATCCCCCGGTCTGCAAGGGCCTTTGTAACGGTAAAGACAATACCTGGCTTATCTGCTCCATACACCGTTACGACACAAAGTTCACCGGACGGTTCTTTCCGCTGTACTTCCACCGGGGTAAGGGTTCTGAGCGCTACCGTCATACCAAGAGCGTCACAGGCCGGCTGAACCTGCCCCAGAAGCTGATCCGCATTCAACGCTTCTGGATGTGAAATAATTAAAATCATGGCAAATTCACCGGCAAGCATTGCACAGCTGGAATCAGCGATATTACAACCAAGATTGAATAACGCTTCTGAAACACCAGCAACAATCCCCGGACGATCCGGTCCCACGACAGAAAGTGCAAAATAGGCATATGGACGCTTGGTATTCATGGCAACACCTCGTTATTATCAGAATGAGTTGATTGACAGGACTCTGTTCGACCATTAGAGTAGCACTCACATGAGCCTTGATTCCATCAAAAAAAGACTGATAGCCGTTCTCTCGCTTGACAGTCACCCTTCACACATAGCCACCGGGTTTGCCGTTGGTGTTTTCATTAGCTTTACCCCTTTTTTTGGGGCACACACGGCAATGGCAATTGCAGCCGCGTTCATCTTCCGCCTAAACAAAGCGTCCACCATAACCGGGGCTTGGATAAATACACCTATTACCATCGTCCCCGTTTTAGTGGCAAGCCACTATCTGGGCTCACTGCTCCTCGGCCAGCACTATGTCGCCACATCTTTTAGCAATCTTGAGTGGGCGAGCCTTAAACAAAAAGCTTCCGCATTAATACTGGGCAGTTCTATTCTGGGAGTAATTGCTGGAGGGATTGGATATGGCGTAATCTATTGGCTGGTAATACGGTTTCGGCGTAAAGACCCAGGGCTGCTTGAACTTACCAAGGAATCGCTCGAGGTCGGAGAAGACCTCGATCCACAATAAATCAGAACAACCGTTAGGTAGACACTATGGAACTATATCATGCGTTGGCCCTTGGAATTATCCAAGGCTTTACAGAAGTACTCCCCATAAGCAGCTCAGCACACCTCATTCTCTTACCCACTCTTGCCAACTGGAAGCAATCCGGCATTACCTTCGATGTTGCCCTCCATCTCGGCACCTTCATTGCCCTGTTTATCTATTTCAGGCAAGATGTTGTTCAAATGATTCGGGAAGGACTCAGTGGCTTTTCCCGCTCAGACTCAGATCGGCGTCTTAAGCTTCCCTGGATGATTATAGCAGCATCAGTACCCGCTGCCCTTGTTGGCAAGACTCTCGAAGAGCCTATCGAAGCCATTTTTAGATCCAATAGCGTTATTATAGCATTACTTCTGATTGGCTTTGGTCTGGTACTCGGGCTGGCGGATACCTTTAACAAAAGGAGTCTAAACCTTGAGCAAATAACGACACGACACGCCATTATAATCGGAACAGCACAGTGCCTTGCCCTCATGCCCGGAGTTTCACGTTCTGGCATTACTATTACTGCGGCGCTACTGCTTGGCTTATGTCGGACAGATGCAGCACGTTTTTCTTTTCTGCTATCGCTTCCGATTGTATTCGGTGCTGCACTGCTAAAAACGCTCCACATCCTCAAACACGGTATCGAGCCAGGCATGCTTCAGCCAATGCTTATCGGTATAACTTGTTCAGCAGTAACCGGCTATATCAGCGTAGCTTTTTTACTCCGTTTCGTTCAGAACCGCTCTTTATGGGCCTTTAGTTGGTATCGTTGTATCTTAGGGGCAGTTTTGCTTTTCTGGTTTATCTAGTACATGACTGGAGTTCAGCTAATACGCTGTCAGCAGTTTCTCGGGATGCGAGAACGCAATCATTAAGCCCAACCCCCTTGAAGGCGTTCCCTGTTAGGAACAGCCTCTGATGCTGTTTCAGAAGCGAATTAATTTGAACTAACCGCTGTCCATGACCAACGGTATAATGTGGGATTGCCTGTTGATGCTCTATCGTTTTCACAAAACTTGGTGCTCGGGTAATTCCCATAATCTGTTGAATATCCTGACGAACCAGCTCTTCTATCTCCCCTGCATCGCGTGACGCAAGATCTGGGCGACATGCCCCCCCGACCATGCTACGGACAAGCGCATACCCTTCGGGCGCCCGACTCTCAAACATACTTGAATCCCAGAGTGTACCGAGCACGGTACGCCGCTCCTCCTTAGGGACCAAATACCCGAATCCGTCAAGATCATGCCCCAGACCCGCTGTTTCATACCCAAAACAGACTACCTTCAGTGGTGAATACGGAATGGAAGTCAGCACTTCCGAGAGCCCAGCATCAATTGGCCGGGTTATCTTGGCTGCTTCATATGCAGGAACTGCCAAAATCACACTGTCAGCCTCAATGTGTATGCCAGACGATCCCCTTACGCACCAACCCGCATCGGTCTTCGTAAGGCTTTCCACGGTTACTCCCGTAACAACCTGGCTACCAAGTGAACGCGCTAATGTGTCCGTAAGAAATTGTATGCCTGGCTTGAAGGATGTGAGCACCCCACCAGGACCGGCAGCAGAACCGGAGACCTTCCCCGCTGCCGCATCTTTTTTCTTTTGACGGGCAAGTTGAATCATTGCCTTAAAAAGACCACCATACTGTTCTTCCAGCTCTG
The DNA here is from genome assembly GCA_048859855.1 of Trichlorobacter sp. Lineage (GTDB taxonomy): Bacteria > Desulfobacterota > Desulfuromonadia > Geobacterales > Pseudopelobacteraceae > Trichlorobacter. The sequence continues at coordinate 2,187 of JBLIZM010000177.1, read as the reverse complement.
CAATCCTCGGGAAGCAAGAGCGTAGGGACATACGATCGGGATCACCTGCGAAAATACCTGACGCCATGGGCGCTATCAGCTTTCGTAATGCTTCATCCCCCAGACGGCGACGTCCAAAGTCCGCAAGAGATTCATCAGGATCCATGCTGGGCTTGGCAAATGGTTCTGCTAGCAGACGGAGTTTCCCTGGGAGGCTGAGGAGACTACTCTTTAGAAAAGAAAGGCCGTTATGGGGAAGTTGGTGCAACTGCCCTTCACTATAGATAAATCGCTTACGTGCAGTATCGTTACTACGAAGGAGTTGGTGTGCTATTCCGAGCCTCGTGCACAAATCAAGTGTGTGCGGTTTACTGTCAAGAAATCCATTCGGCCCCCACTCACACAAGAAACCCGCTTCTCGAGTCGAGCGAATCTTTCCTCCGGTCTGGTCTGCCTGTTCAAGAACCGTTACTTCCAGTGCTACACCTGCCGTTTTTGCTGCATCCTGTAATAACCATGCCGTTGACAATCCCGAAATACCGCCACCGACGACAACAACTCGCTTCATAGCAACTCCTCCATTAATTTTAAGTATACCCTTGATTGCTGCATGTTTCAAAAGCTAAATCATTTTAGGCGACTACCAAGGGGATGCATTGACAGCACCCACAAAGCTGCTTACAGTAATAAGAAAGGGAAGGAGTTGCTCAATGAGTACCAAGGATTACTATGAAACCCTCGGCGTCACCAAACAGGCGACAGCTGACGAAATAAAGAAAAGCTACCGAAAGCTGGCGGTTACCTGCCACCCTGACAGGAACCCCGGAGACAAGCAGGCTGAAGACCGGTTCAAGGATATCAACGAGGCGTATGCCGTCCTTTCTGATCCCGATAAGCGCAAGCAGTATGACACCTACGGATCTACTGATTTTCACCAGCATTTCAGTCAGGAAGATATTTTCCGAAACTTTAACTTCAATGATGTTTTTAGTGAAATGGGTATTGGCGGTGGAGATGACATTCTGTCACGACTCTTCGGATCTGGATTCCATCCAGGTGGAGGAAGATTCTCAGCACGCCCCCAGCGGGGAAGTGACCTTGCTCTTGATATCACCATTACTTTTCGAGAGGCTGCACTTGGTGCTGAAAAAATGGTTTCATATGTACGGGATGGGCAGCAAGAGCACCTGAACGTAAAAGTACCGGCTGGCGTTGACACGGGGAGCAAGGTGCGGCTTCAGGGGAAAGGCAGTAGTGGCAGAGGGCATGCAGCGGCCGGAGACCTGTTCCTCTCCATTCGGGTTTTACCTGATCCGCTCTTTAAACGAGAGGGAAATGATATCCACGTGACTAAAACAATAGTGTTCAGTGAAGCATGTCTTGGCACCACCGTTGATGTTGAAACTCTTGAAGGGGTAAAGCGGGTAAAAGTACCAGCCGGAATACAGCATGGCACTAAAATCCGCTTAAAAGGGCATGGTATTCCAATACTTGGCAGTAAAGGTAAAGGCGATCTGTTTGTCAGCATCATAATTCATGTCCCTGAGGCTTTGAATGCTATACAACAGCAGCTCATAGAAGAGCTAAAGAGCGTAGGGCTCTAGGGAGCAGCAGCAGTCTAAAAAATGATTGAAACAACCTGCTAATACAGGTTAGATAACAAATTGTACCCACTTATGTTCAGACTTAAAGGTAGTATCGAGGCATATATGATAAAAACAGACCACATGCAGCCAACTCCGATTGACGGCATTACCTACTACACTCCGTCACCAGGGTTTGTCATCACCGGACTCGATGGCAATGTTTCCATCCCGTGGGAGTTCCCTACACCGCTTTGTGATGATGATTTTCGTAGCCTGGGCGCAGAAGATGAACCCACATACGATCACGTTGGGAACGGTATGTATCGAGCACTTAGAAACAAGCCGGATTGCATCTATGCCATTGACTACGCACGGGTACTCAAAGAAGGATATCCCCATATTATCGCGGAAATCGGTGGTGAGGCCATCATGCTGGATGTCAAGGAAGTTGACACGCCGTATCTCGACCGCAAAATTAATCTACTACGCATCATGGCACTGCTCGAACCACTAAATGCCAACATCTGGAGAGAAATTGCGAGAACCTATATGGAAAAAGGGAGTCGCCTCGAGGCATCCCATTCCGCAGTGCACTCTTGGTATGCGGCAGAGAAATATGCTT
>JBLIZM010000176.1:0-5675 GCA_048859855.1 Trichlorobacter sp. | reverse complement strand
CAGCCATGTCCAGTTGGATTCTTAATTTATATCTGGTATTAAGCTCCTGTAATGTTACATTACTATCTTCTATCCAAGTATAGTCGGCACTGTGTGCTCTAGAGTCACCCGGCCGCAAAGCAGCCCAACCGATTACTCTGGCTGGTTTGGAGTTGATAGTCTGAATAAACTGCACGGTGTAACTACATAGTTTTTCCATAATAGCCAACATAGCAGCATGAATAGATTTCAGACTTACCTTAGTAACCAAGTCCTTACCAGTAGCCTCATTAAGCAACCCCAGAGCCAGTGCCTCAGCATCGGCTGGAGATAACTTACTGAAGTCAAAGCCCTTGTTAGCAAACCACTGCTTATAAGTGCCTTTAACCCCAAAGTCACACCAAACGTCCTGATAGAAACGAGATACCATCATCTCAGCAATAGCGCGTTCAAATTCATGCTCGCGGTAACTGTAAAGATCAAAGCCCAATATAGCTACGCGGTGTAATTCCACACAACGCTCAAAAAAGGCCTCGGCTGAGATAATGTTTCCAATAGGAACTTGTTTGTCAATGTAATAGTGGATCAGGGAATCCGGCAAACGTTCTACAGGAAACTCTTTTCTAAGCTGTTCAAATTTGGGCAAAGCTAAGCGTCTTACACGCATTGCTATCGTACGGGGTATATTCACCAGCTCTATATCTGCGGCTTTGTTAAAACACCAAATATAAAGCATAAACGCTTCTTTAGCGGTCATCGTCAGTGTTTCACCCGACACCGGGTGTTCTACAGTAACCATTACTTTATAGTTACCGGTACAGCTCAGGTGTAACCACTCGTTAAGCAACGTATCTGCTAACGTAAAAGGTAGCGAGTCTGAGCGATCAATAACCACCGATTCTAACACCTTGGTGGGTAGCTGGTCACTACGACTATTCTTAACAGAAGCTGTGATACTTTTCTTAGCAGACTCTAGAATCTCGCCATTATAACGAGCTAAAGGAATCTCCTTGTCCAGAACATAATCCAGGCTACGGTGAACTATCTGGTTGGTTTGTGTACCTACCAGATTTATAGGAGTTCTAACCATATCTACTTCAGGATACATTTCCTCTGGCATCTTATCCAACCGATGACGAATATCGTACATCGAGATAGGGAAACCACGTACCGTCAATAGGTTTTGAATCATCACGTCCATTGTCTCTTGCTTACCAGCATTACACCGCAGGTACTTGACATTACGGTATAACCAAAGAGCCTGTTTAGACGTTAGATAATCACGGTAATCGCCCAACCCACCATTACTATCCAGATACTCCCAAAGGTGAAAGCTGTGCACTTGATTAGTACCACAGTTAGCCAAACGGATAGAGAGGATCTGCTTTACCATAGCTATGATCATCTGGCCAAACTGGGCTGCTGAATACAACTCGTCTGTAAGGGTATAACCCTTGATATACCAGCGATTCATATAGCCCTTCACCCATTCCTGTAGCCTGGAGATGAGTTCGGTTTCACGTTCTTCTACTAAAGAAGAGTCATGAAATAATATAGTATGGTTCTCAGCTTTAATGGCCGTATCAAGGTCTACTGGATTCAGTATGCCTAGGATAAGCTGTTCTTGATCGGGGTAGGTAGAAACCAGTGAATGATAGTAGCTGGTGCCGTAAGAATATTCCCTGGCAGTAGCTCGATGCAGTTGAAGATTGGCTTTTGTAAACTCAATCTCCTCTAAAGTATCTACTGATTTAACCTTCATCATCAGATCACTGGGGTGGTATAGACCAGCCAGGTTCTGATAGTATTTCCAGGTCTTAGGGTTGGCCAGATCGCGGTCATAACCCAACGAGTCCATCAACGTATTGATTTCATCGGCAAACTGCTCGTTTTTAATAACCATTGTACGAACCAGTTTGATAACATCGCTGAGATATAACTTATAGCGGGCACTTGACATTTTCAGTGTCCTCCATTTCAAGGGGTAACAGATGGCTGCAATTGAATCTAAAGAACGGCGTCTTAACGGATTAAAGCTTACCAAGATTGGGCGAGCTGTTATTTCCAAACTGACGCCACCCGCTGTAATACAAAGAGGGATGGCACATAAGCCAGGTGAGATCAAAACACCAGACCGGGCTTTTCTGGATAACATTTCGAAGATCACCGGAGCCAATGTAAATGACTCTATGGATGTCTTTGAAATTCTTCCAGATATTAAACAGGCGTCACAAGTATATTGCTCAGCGGTACTTTCTCCCAAAGACATGATGTCTACTGAGATGAATTATCGTGTTGCTGCAACTGTAGAAACTAACGACATGATCGGTAGTATGCTGAAGGTTGTAGCTGATTTCTTCCGTGACGAATACCAGTTGCACGAAAAGCTTGGTGATATCCTGGAAGATGCTCTATTCAAGAAAGGCAGTTATCCACTACTGGTGATCCCAGAAGCTTCCATAGACGCCATTATCAATGACCCGATCAACATCTCTACCGAGAGCATGGCTAGTATCATTAACCCTGATAAAAAGTCTGTTAGGTCATTGGGTATCTTAGGTCCAGCTAAGTTGGAGCAAAGAACCTCTCTTCCTTCTATGGAAGCGATGTTTGACTTTGGTATTGAAGCCAATGTTGACATTGACCCTATTATTAAATCAAAAAATAAAAAGGGTGAGCCTGTCGATGTTTTAGGTATTTCAGTAACGGATAATATCCAGTTACTTAAGTTACCTATGTTCCGTGGGGCTAAGACCAGAGCTTCTTTGGAACATCGCTTAGGTATTAATCGTTTAGGTTTAGAGGAACAAGCTTCCAAGAAAACTCACCTGGATGCTGTGCGTGAAAAGAACATGGCGTTGCAGGAAGTTGATCAACTGCATAAACAGCTGTATAACAACCGCCAGTACATCTCTACACCTATCCTACCTATTCTCACGTCTACTCAAACGGCCAGACCTAATATTGGTCACCCGTTAGTTATGACTCTTCCACCAGAATGCGTTATCCCTGTTCACGTACCATCGAACCCCGATGAGCACGTTGGCTATTATATTCTGTTGGACGAATTCGGTAACCCTGTTATCAAGTCAAAAGCTGCTGACTACTTTAACCAGTTGGAAAACAGCTTTACTCCAGAACGTCAACGTGGAGCAGGGAGTAGCACTACAAGCTCCCAGATCGAGCAGGTTCGAGATTCTCTGTTAGGTAATATCGATCCCTCAGCTATGAACACAGCGTCGCTCTATAACTCGTATGTGTCCATTGTTGAAGCCGATCTTCTCAATCGGTTACACAACGGTGTTTATGGTGACTCCGTCGAGATTGGTAAACCTGACGAAGTTTACCGTATTATGTTTAGTCGTAGCTTAGCTGCTATGCGTACTCAAGTTCTTTATGTTCCAGCAGAACTGATGACGTATGTGGCCTTCGACTATAACAATAACGGTATCGGTAAATCGCTCCTGGAAGAAACTAGGATCATTGCCAGTATCCGCAGTATTTTGATGTTTGCTAACACCATGGCTAGCATCAAGAACTCTGTAGGTCGTGTGGCTATGAATGTTGAGTTGGACCCTGAAGACCCGGATCCCTCTAAGACAGTTGAGTTTCTTTTCCACGAGTATATGCGAACCCGTAGTATCGGTTACCCACTGGGCGCTGCTAATCCACTCGATACTATCGAGTTTTTACAGAATGCTGGTGTGGAACTTCTGGTATCTGGTCACCCAGGTTATCCTACTACTACGCTTAGCACTGAAGAAAAGACCTCTAACCACGCTAAGGTGGATCAGGAGTTCGATGAAGAGATGCGTCGTCGACACATCATGGGTTTTGGTTTAGCACCAGAAACCATTGATAGTAGTATGTCTATTGAGTTCGCTCAACAGATTATCTCCAGTAACCTTATTCTGGCTAAACAGGCTAAGAAGATTCAGAACAAGTTGATGGGTTTTATCCGTAAGTTCATTCGTACCTATACGTTGAATTCACAGATTCTCATCGACGAACTGAAGAAGGTTATCGACGATAAGAAGTCTACTCTGAATCCAGAAAAGGATAAGGAGTTCATGGAAAAGATTAAATCGCCAGAGGCGTTTATCCATGAATTCATCAATGCTTTAGAAACCAATCTACCGGAACCAGATGGTACCAAGCTGGAAAACCAATCTGCTTCTTACCAGGCTTACGCAGCGTTCATCGATGCAGTTCTCCCGGCTTATATCAGCGAGGAGATGATGCAGGGCTTGATGCAGGGCGATGCTAACCCAGGCATACCTGTTACTATCTCGGCTATCAAGAGCGCACTGTTGCGTGATTATATCCGTCGTAATAACATTCTGCCTGAGTTGGATGCGCTATTTAGTCGGGGTGATACCAATAACCCGGTTACGCCGCTCATGGATACACACATGAATCACTTGCAAGGCATTGCAAGATATGCGTCTGGGTTTATGGAGAAGTTTGCAGCTATTGATGCGGTGGCTACATTGCGCGTCGATGCTATCAAACAAGGGGCTGAAGAGAAATGGGGGGCTGCTGGTGGCATGGCCGCCGATAATACTCCTAGCGAGGATACCTCGGCAGGTGCTGAAGATGGTGGTTCTATGGACTTCCCTGATGACTTCAGTGACTTTACTGAGGACGACAAATCAGCTGAGTCAGGTGCTGGTGGTGGGGAACAGGGTTCTGCTGAACCTGAAGCTGCTCCAGAGGCATAAAAAAAAAAGAGGGCCACTGGCCCTCTTTTATGCTGTCGTTTAACTGATCCAGATTTTCATCTTGGTCGGTTTGTCGGTGATCCATGGTCTCTCGAACACAATACATTGACCACCGGTCAAGTAAATGCGCCACCGGGTATTAGCCCAATTTTGCTTCTTAGCCACGTCCAACAGTTTATGTACGACGTTCATAAAGAATGGGGTTTCAGTAATAGTAGTAACCATCTGAATAGCTTGGTTACTACTAAGTCCCTTGTAATACGTGTTGCGTATCAGTAAATCTAAGTCATCGATGCACAGCGGGGCCACTAGACAATTCGCCTTCTCGTAAGTAACCAAAGAAGCCAGTCTATTGTTACCCGTTTCCTCCATGGTGACCCCATCAGTGAATTCCAACTTTTGCTTGACAAGATCGATGTTCTTGTCAAGAAATGTCATGATATCAGGCTGCTTATTTGTCAACCAGTTCACCATAGGTACCAGATCATCTGGGATTGTATCGACGCAATGGTTTTCTGGTAGCAACAAAGAGTTATGCAGAATACCGTTGATCTCCATCTTCAAACGACTGTAGCACATATGGCAAACGGCAGAGTCCACTGTATCGGTATTAATATAGTTGACAATCAGTGGTAACTGCGCAATTCCCGTGATACCAGTAATAAATTTATTGTAATCACGGATACTGGCAGAAGTCTTAGCCGCATCTTTGAATCGCGATACCCCCATTCGTTCAATTTTTGCCCGAACCATGATTTGTGAATCGGCGGGTATTTCACGATACTTTTCATCGCCGATGACATTAGCTACCTCGTGGTTCACGGTTAAAGGTAAGCCACCGGAAGACGAAGTAATAACCTTATCCACCACAATGATTTCGAAGTCTTCTAGACGACGATCGATAATAACAGATTCTTCTGCCGTAGAATCATCTTTATCTACTGTCGGCACAGGTTCTTTCTTGACGAGGTTATA
>JBLIZM010000175.1:0-4262 GCA_048859855.1 Trichlorobacter sp. | reverse complement strand
CATTGCGTACAGGTCAGCGAAGCAGATGTTGACCTGTTAGCCCGGCGCAGAAGCGCAATCTGTCTCTGCCCCCGGAGTAACGAACGGCTTTCGGTCGGGACCGCTCCGGTGTCACTGTTCAAGAAGTGGGGGATTACGCTCTGCCTGGGGACGGACTCCCTGGCGAGTAATGATTCCTTATCCTTGTGGGATGAATGTCGCTTTGCGGTTGATCAGTATGGTGGGTGGGTAACACCGGAGGAACTGCTGGTGATGGCAACCCGTGGCGGTGCGTGCGGACTGGGCATTGCGCACGATACCGGTTCGCTTGAGGTTGGACGCCGCGCAGACCTGCAGGTGGTTGACCTGCAGGGTGGTATCTGTACCCCGGAACAGCTGATGGACCGGGGACGGGTTATCGATTGCCTGTGTGGCGGGGAACGCTACTCTTCTGAATAACGCTCGAGAATCTGCTCAATGATCGTGCTGGTAGATTTTCCGTCCACGAATGGAATCAGCTCGACTCTTCCACCGTAGGATTCAACCAAATCCTTACCAACGACACCTTCAGGGGTGTAATCGCCACCTTTCACCAAGATAGATGGTTTTACCGCTTCAATGAGTGTCAGTGGCGTATCTTCATCAAAAATGCAGACATAGTCGATACAGTCAAGTGCCGCCATCAGGTGAGCCCGCTCGTCCTGGCCGATCAGTGGTCGCCGGGGGCCTTTCAGCCGCTTGATCGAGGCATCGCTGTTCAGACCCAGTATCAAGAGGTCACCAAGTTGGCGGGCGGCCTGCAGATATTTGACATGGCCGACATGCAGCAGGTCGAAACAGCCGTTGGTGAATACAATGGACTTTCCCTGCTCTTGCAGGGTGGCAATCGTTGCTGCCAAAACCGTCCGGGACTTGATTTTTGCGTCGGTATCGTGATGGTCGTGTCCAACGGCGTCGATGATTTCCCGAGGGGTGACGGTTGCGGTTCCCATCTTGGCGACCACAAGGCCGGCAGCAATATTCGCCAGACGAGCTGCATCCTCAGTCGTGAGCCCTCCGGCCATGCCACAGGCGAGAACGGACAGTACCGTGTCACCGGCACCAGTGACATCAAACACCTCGCGGGCTACGGTCGGAATATGCATGGCACTTCCATCGGCATTAAAGAGCGACATTCCTTCTTCGCTGCGGGTAATCAACAGTTGTGAGAGTCCGGCCGCGGCAATCAGGCTGCGGGCTGCCTCTTCAAGTGATTGGTCATCGCTGATCGTGATGCCGGAGGCAACCTCAGCTTCCTTGCGGTTTGGGGTGAGGCAGGTCGCCCCCCGGTATTTGCTGAAGTCACTTCCCTTGGGGTCAACCAATACCGGAATGCCGTTGTCCGCAGCACAGCTGATGGCGGTTTTGAGAACCGCTTCGGTCAGCACTCCTTTTTGGTAGTCGGAGAGTAATAAGACCGAAAAGTGAGGAATTTCCGAGCGCAGCCAGTTGCAGAGCGCTTGTTCGCTTTCAGGGGAGAGAGGGCTGCGGGTTTCGCGATCGATCCGCACAATCTGCTGGTGGGCAGCCATAACCCGGGTCTTTTGTATGGTGTGACGGGCTGGATCCACGAAGATTGAGCGGGTGTCGACGCCACGTGCTGTCAACATCTCGGTCAGAGTGACGCCACTGGCGTCCGCACCGATGACTGACGCAGCGGTGACCTGACAGCCGAGCACCAACAAATTGTTCACAACGTTGCCGGCACCACCGAGACGGGTATCGTCACGGAGAACGTCAACCACCTGTACCGGTGCCTCCGGTGAAATCCGCTCTGCACGTCCCCAGAGATACTCGTCAAGCATTAAGTCTCCGATGACCAGACACGATACCTGGTTAATCTGTGCGAACAGCTCTTCTGTTGTGCGGCGGTCGAGACTCACAGCCGGGCCTCCGCGGCAAATCTGCCGAACAGACCCTGTTCAATTAAGTCACACAGGATATGGATTACGGTAATATGTCCTTCCTGAACCCGCGGTGTGTCATGGGAGGGGATAATCAAAGGGATGTCGCATAATTCTTTGATGCAGCCACCGTCTTTGCCAAGTAGTCCAATGGTTGAACAGCCGGCATGTTTGGCAACCTCAAAGGCCCGGGCAACGTTTGGAGAGTTGCCGCTGGTGGATAGTCCGATAACCGCATCACCAGGGGAGGCCAGCGCTTCTACCTGGCGGGAAAAAATCCGCTCAAAGCCGTAGTCGTTGCCTATGGCGGTGATAATGGAGGTGTCGGTTGACAGGGCGATGGCTGGCAGCCCTGGGCGTTCCATCCTGAAGCGACTGACTATTTCTCCTGCGAAGTGCTGAGCATCAGCAGCAGAACCACCATTCCCCAACAGGAGTAACTTGTTCCCGATTGCCAGGGTTTGAATCAGTCGCTCGGCCACCTGTAGAATCGTGGGGGCCAGGTTGGTACGTACTGACTCCATGACCTGCTGATGGGCTTCAAGCTGATTGACTATGAACGTGTTCATGGGTGCTCCTTTGATTCCTCGCCAGGTCAAGGGCCTGGTCGGCCGGCAGCCATTCTCCACAACTCGCCGGGACGGCAGCGAGTGGGCCGATAACGCCAAGTATAGTAGGAACAGGCCGTTCCCGCAAGTGTTGGATATGACGTTTAATAGCCCGGGTTGCCATGAGTCGCGGTAGAACCGTGGTGGTAATACCGTGGTGACAATGGGTGAGTGTGGCTATCTCAGGACGGCGCAGATCACGGGGGTGCAGAATCAGCGAGACGGTCAGCCCTTCGCGGGCCGCCTGGAGCAACGTCTGGGTTGTCTCCTGAATACACGCTGAATCAATCCCTGCCGTGAGGTAGAGTGCCAGGTGCTGCTGTTGTCCCCATTGACTCCGGATATAGGCAGATGCTGCTTCGAAACGCTGCTGGAAACGCTCCCGTGACCCAAGATTGGGCTGGGGGGTAGCGGTCAAATCGGGGGTGTCGATCAGATAGCTACGGAAGCCGTGACGGTTGGCGCGGCGGGCATATTCCTGTCCGAGCCAGGGGGTTCCCCACAGAAGGTCGTTGACACAGCCGATCGTACGGTGCATTGCCATGTTGATGGCAAGCGGTTCGCCTGGTAGTTGCTCTGATTCACAACAGGGGGATGTGAGTGGTGGTGTCACCGGCGTGTCATTCGGGGACATCCCGATCAATCCTGCGTCCGGCGCAGTTTCGATGGCACGATAGAGAGCGGCCATGGCTGCCGGTGTCGGAGTGAGTGAGGTCGGTAAAAACAGAACCCAGGGGGCTTCTACCGATTGCAAGGCATGGCGGTAGACCGCCAGGGTTGTGGCAGCCCGCTCCAGGCCGAGTACCACGGCCCGTTCACCAAGGAAATCGGAGAAACGGTCAATCAGTTGGTCAGCGGCGTAGTCACAGCCGTTTTTGATCAGAATCAGACGGCTGTGTTCGTCAATACTTTCCAGTACGGCGCTTAAGCAGTCCTGGATCCGTTGGACGTCGTTCCAGACCGGTATGATAATGTCAAGCAGGGGAGCAGACGGCTGGTTCACAACAACTCCGGACCGTTGCCGTCATCTACCGTGTTCGGGATGACGGCAACGGTGGTAGGGTTAGGATGATACGGAGACCCGGCGAAGCAGGTTCAGTTCGTCAAGGACTTTGCCGGAGCCGAGAACAACACAGTCCAGCGGATTTTCAGCAATCAGAATCGGTACCTTGGTAACTTCACGCAGCAGCTGGTCGAGGTGACGCAGGCAGGCACCGCCACCGGCCAGATAGATGCCGCGGTCGACGATGTCCGCTGCAAGCTCAGGTGGTGTCCGCTCCAGGCACTGACGCACCGTGTTGACAATGGCGTTAACCGCTTCCTTAAGGGCATCGCGGATTTCGTCGGAGTTGATCTCAATGGTTTTGGGTATACCGGAGACGAGGTCTCGTCCCTTTACTTCCATGGTCAGGACTTCAGGACCGGGATAGGCTTCGCCGATTTCAATCTTAATCGCTTCGGCCATCCGCTCACCAATCTGCAGATTGTACTTGCGCTTAATGAACTGGACAATCGCCTCATCCATTTTGTCGCCACCCATCCGGGTCGACTGGGCGTAGACAATACCGGCCAGCGAAATAACGGAAACTTCGGTAGTGCCGCCTCCGATATCAACAATCATGTTGCCACTTGCTTCGGTAATCGGCAGACCGGCACCGATGGCGGCGGCCATCGGCTCTTCAATCAGATAGACCTCGCGGGCACCTGCTGACTCAGCCGACTCCTTAACCGC
>JBLIZM010000174.1:0-10630 GCA_048859855.1 Trichlorobacter sp. | reverse complement strand
GTATTGCTGAGCAGAAGGGCAACCGTGGCTTCTGGGTCTTCGTTAACGACATTTTCCACCATACCCAGGGGAATGGTGGCGGTGTTGCTGACCTGGCCTCTGTTGTCACAGGTGTTGGTGCTGATCTGGATGCGTTCCGGGAGTGCCTCGGCTCAGGAAAGTACGAAGACAAGGTTGAAGCTGACATCCAGAAAGCCAAGAGCTATGGAGTCAACGGGACACCAGCCACTTTTGTAGTGGACAACCATACCGGCAAGAGCCAGCTTCTCGGCGGCGCTCAACCGGCACAAGCCATCATGGCCGTGATGCGAAAAATGATGATTGAGTCGCAACAAGACGACTCCGCCAACCAATAAAAACTTTTTCATGTCCAAGAGGCGTATGCCAAGGCCGATAAGCCGCTATCGAATGAGGAGCTCTACGATTCAGTGGCAGAGCTCGCTGGAATCCCGAAAAGCGCTCTGAATGAACAAAGTGAAATTGGCAAGGCAAAGGTCAAGCGGAGCAAGCTGAAAAGACAGATACGCTGGTATCAGCAAACCCTCAAGTCGATGAACCTTCTCCAGAAGGTGGACGGCGAGCGGGGTGTCTGGGAGCTCTCAAGCAAAACCAAGAAGGGCCTGCATGAAGCGCTTGGTGGCATTCGACTTGTCGCCTATTCAACAAATCTTGGGCTGGCGGTGTGGTCAAACAACAAGAGCTTTTTCTCTGACCTCGATGAGCCGGTGCATCTGTGTGTGACATCTCCGCCGTTTCCGCTCCGAATACAGCGTGGCTATGGAAACGTTGATGAAGCCAAATGGGTGGATTTCATAACCCAGGCGCTCGAACCGATAGTCAAGAACCTGGTGCCAGGAGGAAGCGTTGTCCTGAATGTCAGCAATGACATCTTCGAGGCCAAGAGCCCCTCCAGATCTCTCTATGTTGAGTGAATGGTGCTGGCGCTCCATGATCGGCTTGGGCTCTCTCTCATGGATAGATGGCCGTGGATCAACCTGTCAAAACCACCAAGTCCAACCCACTGGGCTTGTGTGAACCGTTACCAGTTGTGTGCCGGGTGGGAGCCTGTTTATTGGTTCACCAACGACCCTGACAGGGTGCGTTCTGACAACAGAAGGGTCCTGATCCCTCATACAGAGAAACATCAGAAGCTGATGGCTCAAGGGGGGGATAACCGAGTGGTCAGTTATGGTGACGGGGCATATCGACTGAGAGGGAACGCATTCTCTAACGTCACGGAAGGACGGATACCGAAAAACGTTATCCAGCGCGGCCACCGTTGTGCGGATACGCTGGAGCTTCGGAGAATCGCTAGAGAACTGGGATTGCCACCGCACCCGGCAATGTTCCCAACAGACATACCTGAGATGGCTATCCGCTTTCTGACGGAAGAGGGCGACCTTGTTGTTGATCCGTTCAGTGGGTCGAATAAGAGCGGGTTGGCCGCAGAAAGGAATAACCGGCGCTGGATCGCCTGTGACATCATTCTTGAGTACATTCGTACCCAGGCGGAAATGTTCACCGGCTTTGATGGATTTTGGATTAACCCAGCCATAGCAACAGTGGGCGGGGGAGCGTTGAATTAAGAGAACAATACCTATGAGTTTAAGTTTTATCGCAAGAGTCTTGCGCCAATTGGCAATTATGTTTGTCCTCTCCGTGCTTATTGTGGCCGGATATATCTACTATGCCGGTAAACAGCATCAGCAGGCAGCAATCAACTTTTGGGGTGAGCAATACCAGCCTGATGCCATCTCGACGCAAATTGATTGGGGGTTTATCGGTAACTGGGTTATTCCTCGCGGGGGGCCAATTATTTCTCCGGGCATTGCTGGAGTGTGTCCCAATACACCACTTCCCGTTGTGCCTCTTAAAATTGGTCCTGATGGCCGGGGTTACGTTCTCTGTGGTATTGGAAGTGAGGCTGTCTCTACCAGCTTTGATGTCAATGACATCCAGGATGAAGAAATACGAAACACATTAAAAACGATGTTTGAGGAAGAATTTGAAAAAACTGCTAAGGGGTATAAATGGATACTCAAGAACTGAACCACATGATAGCTGAGGCCTACAGCCGGGATTTGCAAAAGCCTGAGCTGGTATCGTTCAAAGAGGTGAGTCGCTGGGGGCGTAAGTACGGTTTCCCCGTCGTATGCACTCTGGCCGATGAAAGTGAAGAAAAGCAGATCCACTGGGCTGCCAGTTTGCTCATTCAAGTAGCCGGTACTTGGCCGCGAGAAGATATGCCGGAATTGCTCACACCGGAACGGGGCTCCGCGCTGTTCAACGATGCGATGCAGTTATTGGCGAATGGGCTTGGAGCAGCAAATCAATTGCGCTGACAGCACAAACCTTGTCAATAAGCGGCCTTCATGGCCGTTTTTTTGTTTAAAGTTTGTTTTAACAGAACCATAATTAGATATTGCAGTATCATTTTATGATCGCTACAATCTTTCACATGTGAAAGTTTGGGGGTGGTCTTGATCACCTGCGAGAAACCAAAATAGAGGTGGGTATGGCAAAAGTAATCAGCTTCGCCAACCAGAAAGGCGGAGTGGGTAAGAGTACCCTCTGTATCCAGCAGGCCTTTTATCTGGCGTTACAGAAGAAAAAGAAAGTGCTGGTCTTGGATATGGATGGTCAGGGGAACACGTCCTCTCGACTGGCCCCCAGACGAGAGCTTGAGGATGGTGACTACGAGCCCATCCTCACAGGAACCAAAACCGCAGAGCTGTTCGCTTACGAGCTGGACGGCATTGAGGTCATGCACTGCCCTTGCGGTGCAGACCTCATTCATACGCCGAAAAACGACCCGGATCTGTTTGAGATGGAGGCTGTGCCTCTTGACCAAGCCATGAATCCGGCTCGCCATTTGGCTGAGCTGTTTGAGAACTACGACTACGTGCTGATTGATTGTCCGCCTAGCCTCGGCAGAAAGCTGGTGGCAGCGTTGGTGATGTCTACCCATGTGGCATGTCCGGTAAAGCTCTCTGGCTTCGCTGTGGACGGCGTAGAAGGTCTCCTGAACACGATTATTGGTGTGCGCGAGGCGTACAACCAAGATTTGGAGATCCTGGGCATCGTGATCAACGACATGGACCGCTCTGTCAATCACGACAAAGCCCTCAAGTCGCTGGAGAACACAGTTCCGGATCTGCTGTTTGAGAACAAAATTATGCACCGGCCTCCGCTCGATACGGCGACGACTGATGGCATCCCTGTCTGGGAGCTTCGCTATGGACATGTCGCGGCCAAAGAAGTTGAGGCGGTGTTGGAAGAACTATTAGAGAAGGTGGGCTAAGCGATGGCATTGAACAATTTAAAAGGCCTGTCCGAACTTGCTAAAGCCGCCAAAGGCAAGAAAGGCAAAGAGGTTCTTACCGTACCTGTTGACGACGTTGTATCCAAGGTCCAGGTTCGTAAGCGCTTCCGTAACATTGAAGAGCTGGCGGCAACCTTGCTGACCGAAGGGCAGCAGTCTCCGATCATCGTGTTCCCGAAGAACGAAGAAGGCAAGTTCGTCATCCAAAAAGGGGAGCGGCGTTGGAGAGCGTGTAAACACGCTGGTATCGAGACCATTGACTTGGTGGTGAATGATAAGGTCCAGAACAACTTGGACGAGACTGCTGGTGAGCTGATCGAAAACATCCAGCGGGATGACTTGACTCCGGTAGAGATTGCCGAGGCGTTAAACCTGTTTATTGAAGAAGGTTGGAAGCAAAAGGATATTGCTGATCGGCTCGGTAAGAATATCACTTTCGTATCTACGCATCTGTCGTTGCTCAAGCTACCTGACTGTGTGCGTGAGTTATACGATAATGAAGTATGTTCTGATACAGAGACCTTGAATAACCTTCGTCTCTTGTTCGATCTGAATGAAGAAAGATGTCGCGCCGTCTGCGCGGTGGCTATGTCTGACGGGATTACTCGTAAACAAAGCCGTGAGCTGCTGAATGATGCCAAACGTATCAAAGACGAAATGGAAAAAGGCCCACTGACTGGCTCCCACCAGAATGATGAGCTTGGCGCTGGCAACACCGACGAGCAATCCCTCAACTCGGGTGGGGATGGTACGTCGGAACAAACCGGGAATGACGACCTGAACCTTGCCCAGGAGGAACTGGAAGGGGGTAAAAATTCCAATGGTCAGGACGATGATGACGAAGACCCTTTGCGTGATGAAGAGGGTGAGCACAAAGATCCTGTCAAGCAGCCAGATAACAGCGGCAAGGACAAAGATGAAGAAGGCGGTGATGCTCTTCCTCCTCTGCCGAAGGACAAGGAATGGAAGAACGTCCGGGCTGACAGTTTGATTTTTGCTGTCAACGTTAACCTGGATGGCGAGACCAAACGTGGAGTCATCATGACCGACCGTGTTGCTCTGGTTCCGTCTACTGTCTGGGTTAAAACGCTCGATGGCGAAGGCAAGGAAAAGCATGTTCATGTGCCTGTGTCAGACATTGAACTCCTGAGTGTCGAAGGCTAATAAAGGAGGCCCAGCCAGAGAGGTTGGGCCTGTCAAGAACAGGTGAATATGAAGATCTCACAGGACATGAAAAGAAAATTTGCTTTGGTGAATGCCCTGTCTAAAACGGAGAAGCCAAGTCTCCAGGACCTTCACAAGGCAACAAATATTCCTGAATCAACGATCAAGAGACAGTTGTCTGCCCTGCGTGATGAGTTCGGAATGAATATCTTGTTCGTCAGGGAGTCTACCGGCGAACGAGGTGCCACCGGCTACTACATGCTGACAGACTGGGGGATCTTAGACAGGTCTTCGTTCTTGAACCGGTACGGAAAACTTTAAGGTGCCATAGAGCAGCGCATTGAATGCAAAACCCGCCAATCGGCGGGTTTTTTTATGCTGCCACGGTAGCGGCGGTTGCTGGAGGTTTTTCGGCGTAGTAGGCGATGTTCTTGGTTCGTCTGCTAAGGGTGTCTATGCCGACGATACTCAGCGTTTTGGGAGTGGTATTGCGGGACTCGAAATAATGGAATAGCTGGATCATGCAGCACTTCACCATCAACGGATCGATGTCTTCCAGGTAGATTGAGGCTTCTCTCAATGCTTCGGGACCGTGGTTCTCGATCAGGTTTTCCATCCAGTGAATGGCGTTGATGCCAGAACCACAGCAGGGCTCATAAAAGTCTGCCGAAGACTGTGAGCCAACAATGAGTGACATCAAGCGGCCAATCTCTGGAGGAGTGGGGAAGTAATTGGTGCCCTTCTTGTGGAAGCCAGACATGCTTAGGACGTAACCCAAAACATCGCTGGTGGGGTCGCGCTTAATGGCGGCAGACAGGACGTGAGAGAGCTCGAAGGCGACCGGCTGAAGTTCTTCCGGGATCTCCTCCTTGGCTGGGTATAGGCCAGTCTGCAAGTATGCCCACTGGTCAATAAAGGCCTCAACAAACCGAGATGTGCCCATTCTGTATCGGGACTGCTCGATGAGAGATAAAGCCTTGGATGTAAGTTGCTGTGTTTCTGGTGACATAAGCGCTCCAGTTTGTTCTGACGAAACATTCAAGAGGTAGAAACGAAGAACCCCGCCGAAGCGAGGTTCTTTGCTTTCCTGCCTGATCGCCTTAATGCCGAAGCAAAGACGTCTTGATAAAGTCGGGGCAACCGGACATTTCCCGGTCGATGAAGTCCTGACGTTTCGCCAGCGGCCATTTCATGAACGCCGCGAGCGGGATGCGCTTATTCGTGTTAGTATTGCCTTGCAGCATAACAAAGCTCCTTAATTGCTTGATTGTGTTGTAAGGGCTGCAACGAAGGTCGAAGAGCGATGCGGCCCTTATTTATGATTATTACAGCATCATAAAATAATATCAAGAGACAATAAAACGATACCAAGAAACAAAACTTTCACATGTGAAAGTCTCCCCGCTGTCCACCTCGCACACTCCAAACGCCCAAATAACTTGTCCACCTGCCCAAAATGGGCGCGTAAGCGTCCGATAGAAAGTAATTGTTAGTGAGATATTGACTACACGGAATATGGCTATATCATAGAATCATAAAATGATGCTGTAAAAGTGATATGTATGCCAAAGCAAGCAAATCATCTCCGTTTGAAGAAACCTTGCGCCAACTGTCCATTCCGGAAGGAGGGCGCTATCGAGCTGGCCCCTGGGCGATTAGAAGGCATCATCAACGACATCGTTGAAAACGACATGACGACGTTTCATTGCCACAAGACCGTGCATTCAAAGTCAGGTGGTGAATGGGATGAAGAGGGTAACTATGCACCTTCGGGACAAGAGTCGATGTGTGCCGGTGCTGCGGCTTACTTGATGAAAATAGGCAGGCCGACAGTGGCTATGCGAATTGCCTTTGCGTTTGGTGATGCAAAGGTGTCCGACTGGGACGAAGCTCAAGAGCTGGTTATCGAGCCTTTGGTACAAGGGGACCGAAATGAGTAAGCGATATGCGGTAGTGCCGCATCCGAAACTGAAACGAGAGTACAAAGGTCGGCTGGTCAGAACTACTCGGGTACTAAAAAACGGCTGGGGGTTGATCCCTCTAGGGGCTGTGGCAACGGTCACGCATCAGTCTCCCAAGGGATCAGAGCTGACCTTTGAACCATGCGACTGCTGCGGCCTGAAAGCCATTATCAGTCATGTAAGCATGGACTCCATTGAATTTATCGAACCGATTACTGAGGAAGAAGATGGACGAGAACAAGCTCAACATTGAAACGGTCGATGGGCACAACGAGCTGGTAGTCAGCTTTTTGTCCAGAATGGTAAGCCTGAGTGACGAGGAAAAGCAGACAGTATTGTCCTGCCTTCCGGACACCGGCAAACAAACAATCACCCAGCTCTATGAGGCGCTGCGTTCTCAAGGGCACCAGGATCTTGCAGAGAAAGTCGAACCATACCTCCAGCAGGGGGTGTTTGGGCCGATCTTCGATAATGCCAAGTCCAAGGTGTTCGTTCGGGACGAAGCGCCTTTTTTCCTCATGGATGAAAATCCTTTGAACTGGGATGACGCTAAAGCATTCAATCGCCTACGTATGAGTACGACCTGTGTTCTTGGCCGTGGCGGCTGGACTATCGGTGAGCGCTTTGATGACCGCTTTGATACCGAGGTGGGCGGAACACAGCTTATCGTCACCCAGTCACTCAACGAAAAAGGTGAGATTGAAGGAGGACTTCCTACCTCGATGTCGCTGAATGACTTTGCTGAGTTCCCTAAACAGCCAAGACCTCCTCAAATAGTCGATTACCAGGAAGACAAGCGATACACGCTTGAGGAAGCGGAAGCTATCCCTGAGCTCGCACCAGTGGTTCAGCGTCTGAAAGAGCGCATCGAAGAGTATGAGGAGAGAAGAGCCCATGATTGACCTGACATGCCGCCTCTGTGCTGGTTCCGGTGTTTATGACTTTTCCCCTTCCAAAGAAACCTGCGGTATGTGCCAAGGGCATGGGAAATTTGCTGACGCCAAAGCAATGCTGGTGGCTGCCATCGAGCTGGCAAAGAAGCAACGCGAGCCGGTCATTGAGGTGGTAATGGGGTTGGTGCTCCAGGGCGTGGATGTTAGAGGGAAGGAGCCTGGAGAGCGGTTCAAGGCTGCTCAGGCCTTTAACGCCCCAGGGCACAACCTATTACGATACGGGTGGGATGCTTGGGAGCTCTATGCCCTCCATGAGGGTGTAAGTCCAGAACTTGCATCGCTTGGCCGAAGTGTGATGCGCGAGTGGCATAGCCATTCATGGGGCCGGTTCAGTGGAGAGGTAGGCTTTAACGCCGCCGAGATCATGATCAAACAGGCCAAAGACAACCCAGAAAAAGCAGAAGAGCGCTGGGCGTTCTTGCTTAGTGAAGAATGGATGGTGGAGTAAACATGAAAGACCTTTTACTCGAAATAAAGGATAGAGTTTCAAATTGGAGCCTGATGAACGTATCAGAAATGAAAGCCGCTTTGTCTGATGTGGAAGACGAAATATGCGTTGCACTTGATTCGTTGGAAAGTGATTCAGAATCATTTGATCTGATAGAGCTATACCGGTGGTGTGAATGCGAATGGGGAAAACCCATTGTGATTCATCCTAAGGGATACAGATCCAATGACGGAAATATAAACGTGGGAGAGTCTTTGTTGGACTGTTATTGGGCAATTATTGAGTCAAATGGGTGTCGGACTATTAATTTCCTCATTTCTGCCACTAAGTCTATCAGTGAAGGTGAAGGGCCTGCATTCTATGACTGCCCCCTTTATTTCTTTGAGCTTGTACCGGAGGTTAATGCCCACTGGAGAGAATGCGTCAGAGCATATTGGAAAGAAAAGGGAGATATGTAAAGTGCTTCCGATCGTCTCCCCCTCCGTAGTAACCAAACAACTTGCGTTCAATCGAGTAGGCGATAAACGCAAGGTTAGGGTTTCGTCCAACTTTTTGGATGTTATGGGGTTCAAGCCAGGTATGGGCATCGCCGTTGAGCCAGGGGAGGGGATGGGCGGTTTTTCGGTGATCCCAGCGACCGATGAACTACAGACACACCAGGTTTATCAGCGCCGGTATCAACCAAAGAGTCGCTCCAACAACCCGCTGGAAACCGTTATTGAGTTTTCTGGACAAGGGCTCATAGATAAGTGCTTCCCTCGCTATACAGAGCGTTTCCACGTCGAAATGCGAAAAGGCCGAGTAGTCTTCACTCCTGTCGCAAACAGAGCCTTTGCCATTGCTGATCGGTTCAGAAAAACCAGCCCTTTCCGTGCCTTTGTGGCATTGACTGGCGGGGTAGACATTCATGTTATGGAAGCGCTTGGCTGGAAGGCTGAGATTGTTTTGGAGCATCGTCCAGTTGAAGCCAGAGACAGAGCATCCGGGCGGAACCTGAGTGAAGTACATGCGCTCAATACGCTGGTGAACAGCTCCCCGCGTATCCTGCTTAATGAAGACATTCATCACCTGGAGCTGGATCGCCTTGGAGCCTTGCTGGCGGAGTGCCCACCAATTGGTTTGGCCCATTACTCGTTGGGGTGTGATGACCACTCAAACGCCAAAAGTCCAAGGGACAAAGAGCGTTCTCTTGAAGATCTCTCCACCATGCTCGACATGGTTTACCCGGCACTAAAACAGATCGAGGTCGTGAACCCTGCCGTCGTGCTGGTGGAAAACGTCCCGAACTTCAAAGCATCCGGAGCCGGGGCGATGATGGGAACGACACTGCGGCGGATGGGGTACTTCCTCACTGAGATGGTCTTGAACGGTCTGGATTTCGGCGCTTACCAGGGGCGAGAACGCTATTACATGGTGGCGTCGGTCTTCCCTGGGTTCGTTCCACCGAAACCTGAGCAGAGAGCTGGTGGACGATTGTGGCCGGTGATCGAGAAGCACCTCGGGGATTGTGCTGACGTCACAGCGTTGAAGTCAATTCAGGCCAGAGAGTCAACTTCTCGCAGGATGCCTGCGTTCTTGACGAGAGAAAGCACCAGTTGCCCGACCATCCTCAAGTCTCAGGATCGTGGGGTAAAGGATGCAGTGTACATCCAAGACGGTGGCCGCATTTACAAGCCATCGGTCGATCTGGTTCAGGAGTTGATGTCGATACCTGATAGCTTTGATGTTTCGTGGATGGCAAAAGAACAAGCGACAGAAACGCTTGGGCAGAGTGTGGATTACAGATTGCATTCAGCGGTCATGGCCGCAGTTCGGGATCACCTGAATGTGAATTGCGGTCGCCATACCGTGGTGCAGCACGGTATCAGAAGTAAGGAAGGTAGATAATGGCAGTCATTTACTACGGCGAGGGAACCCATGACGCCGGTTTCGTCGGGTTCCGTGTCGCACGAACAGTTGGGGTGGCGGATGATTACCGGCAAGAATACTTCTCCTTGAGAGAGTATTCCTACGCAACAGCTCACCGGCTGGCCTACAGCTTGGACCGAAAGTGGGAAGCTGAGGCAGAAGAGGTGAAGCGTCAGAATAAGACTTGTAAGCGGCGACGCAACTCCGGGCCAAACATCATTGCTGAGGGGCTGAGGGCTTATATCAGCATCGAGAACCGGAGCCGGATGGGGGTGAAGAGAACCTACTTCGCGCCTTGTTTTCTCGTCACAAAGCCAGGCTACGGCAATGGGGATATTGCTTTCAGGATTTCCACTCATGGCTACGCAGAAGCCTACGAAAAGGCGGTGGAAAAATATTGTGAGATCCATGATTTGACGGATGAGCAGTATGTTGAGTTGCTTGACCGTATGCCGAGTACAGAGGTGTTCACTGGATACCTGCTGAATGCTCTTTTAATGCGCGGCCATCGCGCCACAAAAGCTGAAATACTGAGTAAGCTGGGGGCTGCGAAGAATGAAGATGACATCACCAATAGCAAAGGGAAAAGCGGCCACAACAGAGTGCGTTGCCCAGAGTATCGGTGGGCGCAATAACAGCGCCAGATGTTCAAACCATGTTTTATAGCAACACCTCTTTGGGGGCGGAATTATGTTTTTTGATAACAAAGTAGAATCTCACTCGCTCGTAATGGGAGCCAGCGGGAAGGGCAAATCGGTCTTGTCCGAACAAGTGCGGAAAAACGCGAGGCTGCGCGGTGATCTGCTGGTGGATACTGAGATGTACCGTGAAGGTCGAGGGTTGAAACCATACGAGCATGAGTACGCTCGTCGCT
>JBLIZM010000173.1:0-6510 GCA_048859855.1 Trichlorobacter sp. | reverse complement strand
AATCTTCTTACTCCGGCCGCTTCCCTGGGCCAGAGGCTGGTCGCCGCTGGTAACGAGCACCGTAAAACGTGGATCATGCTCAGGGCCGTCAACCGCAAGAACGGTATACTGCGGAATTGAACGGTGATGCTGTTCAAGCCATTCCTGTAAGGCGCTTTTACTGTCATCAAGCTCCGGACTGACACTAATCTGAGAAACTGCTGCTTGAAACTGCTGCATAATAACCTGTCTGGCTGTTTCAAATCCGCCGTCACGATAGATTGCAGCGATAACCGCTTCAAATAGGTCGGCGTGGATAGCCGAACTATTACGGGACCCCTCAGACTCAGCACCCCGTCCAAGCCGCAGCAAGCTCACCAGCCCTGCTTGTTCAGCATGATGCGCAAGACTACTTTGGTCAACCAAACGGGAACGAAGTTTTGACAAAATCCCCTCATTGGCCTCGGGAAACTGAACAGATAACATATCAGCAAGCACGAAACCAATGAGCGCATCACCAAGAAATTCCAGGCGCTGATAGGTACCATCCCGCCCCTGGTGCTCATTAGCATAGGATGGGTGGGTAAGTGCCTCAATAAGGAGCGTGCTATCTTGGAAATGATATCCCAATATAGAGTTACCAAATGTATCCATAGGTAAAGTATAGGGAAAGTGTTGGCAGGATGCAATATTGTTCAGCATGGAGACCTTTACGGGTCAAAAGGCAAATACGCTCTTTTCTTGCGAAAATGCGCCTTAATCCGTATAATGACTCATTTACAGGAGTCTATGAATGTTTATTACCTTCGAGGGGATAGAGGGTTGCGGTAAAAGCACGCAATTGCTGCGCTTGGCAGACTATCTGCGTAGCCGTGGTGGCGAGGTGTTTAGTACTCGAGAACCTGGTGGCTGCCCGATAGCTGACCAGATCCGTGCCGTGCTGCTTGATGCTGACAACGCGCAGATGGTACCGAGCGCAGAGCTGTTACTGTATGCAGCAGCCAGAGCTCAGCACGTCAATGAAATGATTGTCCCTGCCCTTGCTCAAGGGGCTATTGTACTTTGTGACCGTTTTTCCGATGCAACCCGAGCCTACCAGTCTTTTGGACGAGGGTTAGCCCGGACGTTGATTGAACAACTGAACGAAATAGCCTGTGGTGAAACGACCCCTCAGCTAACCGTTTTAATCGATTGTCCGGTGCCGGTTGGTCTTGGTAGAGCAAAAGCCAGAATAGAAGCCAGCAGTGGACCACGTGAGGAGCGTTTTGAACTCGAGGCATTCTCTTTTCATGAACGGGTGCGGAACGGTTATTTGACGCTCGCTGCAGAGTCACCAGATCGCTTTGTGGTGATTGATGGTGACGCAGATCAGGATACGGTCTATCAAAGACTGCTGGATGCGGTGCTACCACGCCTATCAGGAAGCGTATACCGATGAGGCTTGCCGACTGTCTGGGACAGGAACGGATCACCAGTACCCTTCGTCGGCTTATGATCCGTAACCAGGTGGCTACAACCTATTTATTCTCTGGACCGTCCGGTGTTGGCAAAACCACTGCAGCAGCGGGATTTATTGCAGCCTGTTTTTGTCTTGATCGAAGTACCGATGGTGATGCCTGTGGTGTATGTATTTCATGCCGTAAGCTGATAAGTGGCAACCATCCGGATCTACATCTACTTGAGCCATTACCGGATAAGCGCGATATTTCCATTGATCAGGTCCGGGAGCTCCAGCAGTCCCTTGCAATGAGACCGGTTGAATCGGCTCGCAACGCCTGTATCATCAAACCGGCTGACCGACTTAATGAAAAGTCGGCTAATGCCTTGCTCAAGACATTGGAAGAACCACCGGGTGACGCCTTGATCATACTGGTTGCAACACAGGCTGACCGTCTGTTGCCGACTATTCGTTCAAGGACACAGCAGTTCAGCTTTTCCCCCTTGCCAGACGATGTGTTACTTTCAATAGCGCATCAAAAAGGGGTTTTGGGGGTATCTGATGATTTGGTTGCGCTCGCACAAGGGAGCGTCACCAACCTACTGGCACTGGCTGGCGAGGAAGAACGCGGCATACGGCACGAGCTTCTTAAGGTGTTGGCAGCTGCGGACGGTCATGATAGCCGAACGATTGTATCGTCCGTCGAACAGACGGTAGCTGCCACTAACCGTGATGAAGCATTAGCGCAGGCAGAACGGATTCTGTCGATTATGCAGGACCTGTATCGTCTTTCGATGACCGGTCATCTATTTGTTCAAAATCGCTTTCTGCTTGATCAACTAATAGCTGAGGCCGCGCGGTTTAACAGCTATGGTCTTGGTTTGGCAGTGGAGTGTGCTGAAGAAACCCACCGGAGTGTCCGGGCTAATGGTAATATCAGGCTGTGTTTTGAGCGCCTGCTGATCGAATATGATCGTTTACGTAAAGGAGTCGACCGGTGATACGTGTCGTATCAATACAATTTAACACTGCAGGTAAACTGTATGACTTTGACGCAGGAACCCTTGAACTTAATGAGCGGGACCGCGTTGTTGTTGAAACTGAACGTGGGCTTGGTGTCGGGACGGTTGTTGGCACCCCGGTAGAGCGTCCGGCTTCAGAGCTATCCCAGGCACTTGCTAAAGTGAAGCGGATCATCGGAGCTGATGATGAGATGACCCTTGCTCACCACTCCCGTCGTGAGCAGGAAGCCTATCAATTCTGCCTGCAACGTATCCAGGAACGAAACATGGAGATGAAGCTGGTGCGGGTCGAGCAGATGTTCGATGGGTCTAAAGCCATCTTCTACTTTACCGCAGATGGTCGGGTTGATTTTCGAGAACTGGTTAAGGATCTTGCCCATACCTTTCATACCCGTATTGAGATGCGCCAGATTGGTGTGCGTGATGAAGCAAAGATGGTCGGCGGACTTGGCATCTGCGGTCGTGAGCTGTGCTGCGCGACGTTCTTACGTGACTTTCAGCCGGTTTCCGTCAAGATGGCTAAGGAGCAGAATCTGGCACTGAATCCAACAAAGATCTCAGGGCAGTGCGGCCGCCTCCTCTGCTGTCTTGATTACGAGTATGAAACATACTGTGATTTGAGAAAGACGCTCCCCCGCTGTGGCAAAAAAGCCTGTGCCGGTGGCCAGGATGGTGTCGTTGAAAAAGTTAATCTTCTAACCGGGGAAATGGTACTGAAGCTTGATGACGGCAAGCACGTAAGTTGTCATGTCAATGACCTTGAAAGTTCACCATCTGCTGCTGGATCCAGTGTCTCAAATCGTGTTTCTGATCAGGGAGGTAGCCAGCGCCGGGATAAATCTCCTGCTCCCCCTACCCCAGAAACGACTACCACCAACCCAGTGGCCGGTTCTCAATCAACTGAACAAGAAGGCGCGTCATCTGAAGAACGTCAAAAGCGCCGTCGTCGTCCCCGCAACAACCGTAACCGTAAACAGGGCAAGCCGAGCAGCGATACCCCGACACAGGAGTGATCCGTATGAAACCGAGCTTTTATGTAACCACCCCGATTTATTACGTCAATGACGTGCCGCATATCGGCCATGCCTACACTACGGTAGCGGCTGATGTACTTGCTCGCTACAAGCGGATGCGGGGGTACGAGGTTTTCTTCTTAACTGGCAGCGATGAGCATGGCCAGAAGGTAGAGAAGGCAGCCCTAAAAAACCAGGAAACTCCGCTTGAGCTCGCCGATCGCGTCGTCAAACGGTTTCAGCTGCTCTGGGAAAAGCTCGGAATTTCACACACCGACTTTATTCGCACCACCCAGGAACGACACAAAGCCGGAGTGACCCATATCTTTAATCAGCTGCTAGAAAAGGGGGATATCTATCTTGGTGAGTATGAAGATTGGTACTGCACTCCCTGTGAAACATTCTGGACAGAAACACAGGCGGTTGATGGTATGTGCCCTGACTGTAACCGTCCAGTTGAAAAGCTAAAAGAAGAGTCGTACTTCTTTAAAATGAGCGCCTATGGCGAGAAGCTCTTGGCATACATTGATGAACACCCTGAGTTCATACAACCTAAAAGCAAGCGCAACGAAATTATTTCGTTTGTTAAAGAAGGTCTCCGTGACCTTTCTATTTCGCGTACGTCGTTTTCATGGGGAATCCCCGTACCCGGCAACCCACGCCATGTAATTTATGTCTGGTTTGATGCCCTTACCAACTATATTAGTGCACTCGGTTACCCAGAGGAAGGTGGTGCATTTGGTCGTTTTTGGCCTGCTGACGTGCACCTGATTGGCAAGGATATTCTCCGCTTTCACTCCGTGTATTGGCCGACATTTCTCCTAGCAGCCGGCCTCCCCTTGCCCAAAAAGGTTTTTGCCCATGGCTGGTGGACGGTCGAAGGGCAAAAGATGTCAAAATCGCTTCAAAATGTTGTTGAGCCCAACAAGCTGATCGACACTTATGGTGTTGACGTCGTACGATACTTTCTGTTACGTGAAGTCCCGTTTGGCCTTGATGGTGACTTCTCCCACAGCTCACTGATTAATCGTATTAATTCTGACCTTGCAAACGATCTTGGTAACTTGCTGTCACGCTCAACCGCTATGCTCGTAAAATACTTTGATGGAGAAATTCAGGCACCAGGAACACTGAGCGACCTCGATCAGCAATTCTGCGATAAGGCAACAGCAATGGTGGCCCAGGTCGACCGGCATATGGCTGACTTGGCATTTAGTAAGGCGCTGCAGGCAATCTGGGATGTTATTTCAGCAGGTAATAAATATATTGATGACACCGCTCCATGGCAGATGGCCAAAGATCCAGCACAGGTTGAGCAATTGAAGACCGTCATGTACTGCCTGCTTGAGGCACAGAGGCTTATTCACCTGACGCTGTCACCCTTCATGCCCACCACTACCACCACTGCACTGGCAGCGCTTGGGTGTGATGCACCATCTGATCAATCTGTGGTAAGCTGGGGGGGACTCGTTGCGGGCACCCGCATTGGCAAAGCCCCGGCACTCTTCCCCCGAATTGAAACAACGTAAGTCACGCTGTTTTCAAGCCGTTGAAACGCCATGGGGCGACCAGATTTTCTGATCGCCCCATAATCCATCATCCTACCGTGTATCAATCAAACTAGCAGCAGGAACTCCCGTATTCACGAGAAATACTGAAACCCTGACCACGCTCATTGTCCATGAAGTCAATCAGCTGATCTTCAAGGAAGGAGACCAGCCGCTTTTCAACTAACAGATCAATCCCATTGGCATTTAAAACAGTATCATTTTCATTTGACTCATCCAGAGTCAACCCCAGACGGGGACCGCCTCAACCAAAACCTTCAAACACGATCCGGAGCAGCTTACCTGGGTTTTGTGCCAAGATCGGCTCCAGCGCAGCTTTCGCTGCATCAGATACTTTCATAGAACTCTCCCTTTGTTGAAGTTACTTTGTTATTACCAGAATTCAAAACGAACGACAATATTTAGCTTAAAACTATCCAACAAATGAGCAGCAGTAATCAGTAACTGTATGAACTTTCATAGTAAATGAGCTATTACCAGCAACGTCGAATGACTGCCCACCACCAATACGGCGCCAGCCATCTTCACCCGGTAACTGCACGTCAAGTTCACCCGAAAGGATTTCCATAATTTCCGGTGCTCCGGTTGAAAATGTATATTCACCAGGTTGCATGATACCGAGTGTTTTCTTGGTTCCATCGGCAAATAAAACCGTACGACTGGCAACCTGTCCGTTGAAATACAGATTTGCTTCACGGACTACCGTGACATTACTAAATTCAGACATTGGTACTCTCCTTTGTGATTATGCGACCCCCGCCAATTCGAGGCGGGTACCGAAGCGGTGTATGGTTTCAACGTGGGCTATATGCCCCTCGACAGATGACAGCTCCGGATCCTGAACCAGCAAAGCTTCTGCAGCCCCCCGGGCACGCTCAAGCATTGCACCGGCACGAATGATACTAGCGATCTTAAAGTCAGGTAGTCCCGATTGTCGTGTTCCCAGAAAATCTCCAGGTCCCCTGATTTCGAGGTCTTTCTCAGCAATAACAAAACCATCACTTGAAGATTCCATGACGGATAATCGATGTCGACTATCGTCACTTAACCTATTCGATGCAACGAGAAGACAGTAAGAGGTATGTGATCCACGCCCTACCTGCCCTCGTAATTGATGAAGCTGGGAAAGCCCAAAGCGCTCAGCATGTTCAATGACCATAACGGTTGCATTCGGCACATCAATACCAACTTCAATAACGGTGGTCGCCACGAGTAAGTCAAGCTCATGGGCTTTAAAGCGTTGCATGACCTGCTCTTTTTCATCTGGCTTTAGCTTACCATGAAGCAGTCCAATCCGTAAGTCGGGAAAATGTTCCGTTGCCAAGCTGTCCGCCATTTGAGTCGCAGCCTTGAGATCAAGCTTTTCTGACTCTTCAACCAATGGATAGATCAGATACCCCTGACGGCCTGCTGAAATCTGCTCCCTGATAATCCGATAGACATCTGAGCGACGATTTTCTGTAAGGACCCTGGTGGTTACCGGTGTTCGT
>JBLIZM010000172.1:0-3827 GCA_048859855.1 Trichlorobacter sp. | reverse complement strand
CGGGCAAAGGTGGGGCCGGAAAGTGCAACAAAGCGATTCAGAACATCCTCGCCAAGCAATTCAGTACAGATTTGAGATACGGTACACAGACTTCCAAGCTCAATCCCTTTGGATGCACTCACCAGCAGACAGTTAGCGCCTATTTGGTCTGCAACTCCTGCAATCAGTGCCCGGGTAGCTTGCGTTGGAGCAACAAGAACCAACATCTCCGCATCACGTACAGCAGAGCTCAACTGATTGGTCACCTGGAGCTGTTCGTGTATATGCACGTCCGGGAGATAAAGATCATTATACCGACTTGAGGACATCCGCTCTGCAAGGTCAGACTCATAGGCCCAGAGCGTTACATCGTGACCGTTGGCCGCCACAACATTTGCAAGTGCCGTTCCCCAACTTCCTGCACCGATAACGCCTATCTTCATAAGAACTCCCCGCGCTTAATCATCCCAATCATCACTGTCGTACCAGGTAAAGTGCTGCCCTGGGTTGCCCCCCTGCATCGCGAGAGCAGCTGTTTCTAGACTGTTAAAGGCCAGTTGACGCACAAAAGGATGTTTATGCAGTGGTAACACACCACTTGCAATGCTCATCGCCACTGCCAAGACCTGCTGAATGGTTCGTAGTGGAACGGCCGTCTGCACCATAAAATCAGCAACCAACAAGAGGCGCTTAACCAGCGCCGAGCTGGCTGGCTCCAGCACTTCCTCACAAAATCGAGTCAATACTATTTGCTGCATCTCAAATGAGCACTGTCCGATCGGCACCCCTTCCAACACGTTGATGAGATCAAATACCGCTGGATCACCAACGACCCAGCAATCAAAATAAGGGTTTTCAAGCAACTGATCCGCATCCGTAATATGCTCTGAAACATGATCTAAAAAACCATCGAGCATTGCGAGTGAGAAATGCGGCTCATATTCAAATGGGGTAATATCCCACTGAGCAAAGAGATACCGTGATGCATAAAGCTCTGGCGGGAGATAGAAATTCTTTTCCCTGCTTTGCCATAAAGCGCCGCGAAGCAAGGATACAGCATACTCAACGGGAACCTGATACAAGGCTTCTTCTGCGTGTACCTCATCTAAATACTCATCATGCTCTGTCTGCGTTGCAAAGCGGGAGCTGACCGCATAATGAACGCCATCTTGCTCCCCGAGCTGAATGACAATACTTGCCAAGCTCGTATTCTCCAGCAGCCAGGAAAACCAGACAACCCGCAGTCCGTTATAGTCTATCGGACTGACCTGGGTACTAACCAGCTGCACAGGGCGGCTCCAGTCACCTGGCAGGGAGTCCGGCTCACTAATACCAACAAAACGTAACCGCTTAATACTACGCTGGATGACCGGCTCAAGACCGTCAACCGGCAGCATATGTAATGACGTGAGAGCTTCAAGAGCTGTGGCATGCCGGATGCGTCCCAAGGCTTCTATGGCGGGGGACGCAACATCCTTATACTCAAACCCTGCAAGCATCATGAGGTATGCGGCAGCCTGCGGCTGGTTCTGTGCAAACACCAACTCATGTATCAATCTGTCCCGTACCCCTTCGTCAGCATCAAGAATACGGTCCATAAAGCGCACCGCTCCCCAGTACCCTTCTTCCAGAGCGGTAGCAACAAAGTGATGCAGCGATACAGAGCTATTGGACTCTTCAGCGCTAAAGGGGGGCTGACTGACATCCACCCCATAGTCCTGCAGAATCTCAAGTAACGGTAGACGCCCTTCTTCGGCGAGATCTTTACGTTGCAAGGTCAGGCTGATTAATTGATCAAGCCAGTTCCCCGCGTCGAAAAAATCCAGCATACAGGTATAGCGATAGAGCCGTTCCTGATTTTGTTCACGCCAGAGCCGACGAACTAGTGGTGGCAGCGCCCGCTTACCTGAGCGCTGTAAACGCCGACCAATCCGCTCAATCTGATTCTTGGTCAGATGCTCTTTCGTGAGAAAATCCAGCAATTTTTGAATGTGCCGGCGCTCACGATATGAGGTATCAACAAATGATGCCTTCCCCATAACACCTACTCTGAAGCGAGGGTTTCAATCTCATCTTCTATATCATCATCATCCCGTTCGGCCAGCTTCGCAACTGCAACGATCGTTTCTTGGGTTTCGGTAACCATAACCCGCACACCCTGCGTGTTCCTGCCGATAACCGAAAATCCCGCAACGGGCACCCGTAGTATTTTCCCTTGGTCGGTAATAACCATAAGTTGGTTATCATCTGAAACCTGCATAACGCCGACCACCAGACCATTACGGGTAGTTGTCTTGATTGTGATGAGTCCCTTGCCCCCACGGGATTGTCCACGGTACTCATCAAGGTCGGTTCGCTTGCCATAGCCGTTTTCTGTAATAGTGAATATGGTCGAACCACTCGCCGTTGGGTCAACAACCTCCATGCTGATGACCTCATCGCCAGAGTCAATATTCATCCCGCGAACACCACGGGTTACACGCCCCATGGCACGTGCATCGGCTTCTGAGAAGCGGATTGCCTTTCCTTGTCGGGAAGCAAGGAAAATATCTTTTTGGCCATCTGTCAACGCAACCGCGATTAACTTATCCCCTTCGTCAAGATTGACCGCATTAATACCGTTACTGCGGATATTGGTATATTCCTTCAGTGATGTTTTCTTAACAATGCCATTACGGGTTGCCATAAAGAGGTACTGGTCGGAGCGATCGAGATCCTTAATCGGCAGGATGGTGGTGACTTTTTCACCTTCCTGCACATTAACGAGGTTAACCACTGCTTTCCCCTTCGTGGTTCTGCTCCCCTCTGGAATCTCATACACTTTTATGCGATAGACTCTTCCCATGTCAGTAAAGAACAGAAGATGGTCTTTTGTTGAGGCAATAAAGAGTTGCTCGACAAAATCTTCGTCTCTGGTCTTCATGCCAGTCTTCCCTTTTCCACCCCGCCGCTGTGCGCGGTATAGCTCAACCGCACTACGCTTGATATATCCGCCATGGGAAACGGTTACCACCATCTCAGCATCTTCAATGGTGTCTTCCAGCGAGATATCAGCGGTTTGGTTAACAATATCCGTCCTGCGGGGGTCACCAAAGCGCTCTCTCATCTCGGTGAGCTCGGCGATAATAATAGAAAGAACCTCCTGCTCTGAACCGAGAATCTCCTTGAGGCGTGCAATCAGCTTTAAGATGTCCGTGTATTCCTGTAAAATTTTATCACGCTCTAAACCGGTCAGCCTCTGTAGGCGCATTTCCAAAATTGCCTGAGCCTGTATCTCACTCAGATGTACGCCGTCAGGATACCCATCAGGCCGCGGCAATCCTAAACGTGCTAAGAATGACTCTTCGGCAAAGACACCGGCCACCAGCCCCTGCTTCGCTTCAGGCGGGGTTTTAGACTCCCTGATCAGCTCAATAACCGCATCAAGCCAATCAAGCGCTATTTTCAATCCTTCTAAAATATGAGCCCGTGCTTCAGCCTTTCTCAGCTCAAAGAGGGTTCTGCGAATGACCACTTCTTTACGGTGCTCAATGAAGCACCCCATCATTTCAATAAGCGGCAGCACCTTCGGTCGATTGTGAACAATTGCAAGCATGTTGATGCCAAAGGAAGTCTGCATCTGGGTATGCTTATACAGTTGGTTTAGTAATACTTCGACGTTCTCATCCTTTTTGAGATCAATAACGATACGCATACCATCACGGTCAGATTCGTCCCGCAAATCTGCAATACCATCAATGCGCTTCTCTTTTACAAGCTCCGCAATCGAGGTGATCAGACGGGCCTTATTAACCTGGTACGGAATTTCTGTAACGATAATCGATTGGCGATCATTTTTCTTACTGGTT
>JBLIZM010000171.1:0-8779 GCA_048859855.1 Trichlorobacter sp. | reverse complement strand
CATCAGCAATTGCGTGACCTGGCAACAGATCCATTGCCCGGAATGCATCGTTATATGAATAATGCAGGCTATCCCGAGACCCGGGCAGCCGTTGCTGCGAAACTGTCCGCTGATTCTGGCCTTCCGGTTAAGGCTGAGCATATCATTATGACCTGTGGAGCCGGTGGAGCACTGAATGTTGTTCTGAAGGCGATCCTGAATCCTGGTGAGGAAGTACTTATTCTCGCGCCGTTTTTTGTCGAATATAAATTCTATATCGATAACCACGGTGGTGTTCCGGTTGAAGTTTCAACTAAGCGAGACAGCTTCCAGTTGGATCTGGTTGCGATTGAAGCTGCTATTACAACCAAGACCCGTGCGATTATCATTAACTCACCGAACAACCCAACCGGGGTTATTTATCAGGCCGCAGACCTTGCGAAGCTTGGCGAGCTGGTTAAAAAGCATCAGGAGCGGACCGGTCATCAGCTGTACGTTATATCAGATGAGCCGTATGCACGGATTGCCTATGATGGCTGCTCCGTACCGAATATCTTTCCCTTAATTGAGTCAAGTGTTGTTGTTACTTCACACAGTAAGGATTTGGCGCTGCCGGGTGAACGGATCGGCTACATAGCCGTTAATCCACGTATGGATGTTGCGGCACAGTTTATTGAAGCGGCAATTTTCTGCAACCGAACCCTAGGCTTTGTGAATGCTCCTGCTTTGATGCAGCGTCTCGTTGCCGGTTTGCAGGATGCGTCTGTTGATGTGGCTGCCTATCAAGATAAGCGGGATCTCCTGTATAATCACCTTATTTCACTTGGCTTCTCCTGTGTTAAGCCGGATGGGGCCTTTTATCTCTTCCCCAAATCACCGATCGCTGATGATGTTGAGTTTGTGAAAATGGCACAAAAGCATCATATCTTATTGGTTCCCGGTGCTGGTTTTGGTGCCCCCGGTTATTTCCGGGCAGCGTACTGTGTTGACCGTGGCATCATCGAGCGTAGTCTTCCTGCCTGGGAAAAACTGGCTCAAGAGGTCGGGCTTACACAAGGGTAACGCCGCAAACCGATCCCTAGACGTAAGAAGGGCAGCGAAATTCGCTGCCCTTCTCTTGTTTGAGCCTCAGGATGTGCGCATGGAGCGTCACCTTCTTTGGCACCTATGGCAGATTCGCTACCCCGCCTTGGTTCAGTCATTAATCACAGTATCGCTTTGTTAAATCACCGTAGGCGTCAATTCGACGATCGCGAAGGAATGGCCAGATACGACGGACCGACTCGCTTCTTGTACGATCAATGGTAACGGTCAGTATTTCTTCCGTGTCGCTACTTCCCCTGACGAGTATTTCCCCTTGCGGTCCAGCCACAAAACTGTTTCCCCAGAACTGAATCCCCCCTGCATGCGTATCGGGTGACGGCTCAAATCCGACCCGGTTAACACTGATAACCGGTAGTCCGTTGGCCACCGCATGGCCACGCTGAACAGTCTCCCACGCCTGTTGCTGTCGTTGCTGTTCCTCAGCGCTGTCGCTTGGGTCCCAGCCGATGGCTGTTGGATAGATTAAAAGGTCAGCTCCGGCGAGGGCCATGAGGCGGGCTGCCTCTGGATACCATTGGTCCCAGCAGACTAATACACCGAGGGTACCCAGTGATGTCGGTATGGGGGTAAAGCCAAGGTCTCCGGGAGTGAAGTAGAACTTCTCATAAAAACCGGGATCATCGGGAATATGCATTTTGCGATACCGGCCAGCAATACTGCCGTCCGGTTCAATAACAATTGCCGTATTATGATAGAGTCCGGCCGCCCGTCTTTCGAATAAAGAAGCAACCAGTACAATATTGCATTCCTGTGCGAGGACAGAAAGCTGGTTGCTCGTTGGGCCAGGAATCGTTTCGGCACGATCAAATCCATCGACCGTCTCTGTTTGACAGAAATAAGTCCCACCATGTAGCTCCTGCAATACCACTAACTGTGCACCTGCAGCGGCAGCCTGCCTGATCAGCCGGGCGCTGCGATCAAGCGCGGTCTGGCCTTCCTCACCCCCTTGCTGCTGGATCAGTGAAACGGTTAGTGTACTCATGCCAGTACCCCTTTCGGTAATTGCATGGTGATGCAGTGAAGTGAACCGTGTTGCGCGATCAGTGAAGAGCAGTCGATCCCGATGATGGTTCGGTCAGGATAGGCGAGGGCAATCATTGCTAACGCTCCGTTGTCGACCGGATCATTATAGGTCGGCACTAGAACGGCGCCATTAATTACCAAGTAGTTGGCGTAGCTAGCTGGGAGTCGGTGCCCGTCAGCGGCAAAACGTGGTGATGGCCAGGGCAGCCCCAAAAGGCGATAAGGTTCACCAGTTGCAGTGGTTAGTCCCTGCAGTTGGGCCTGCATTGCGGCCAATGGCTCATAGTGTGGATCGTTTTGATCATCACAGGTAATATAGACAATGGTATTGTTCGGGCAGAGCCGGGCCAGTGTGTCGATATGGGCGTCTGTATCGTCACCAAGCAACTCGCCGGCGCTCAGCCAGTGCACCCGGGCCGCTCCTAACAGGTTAGCCAGTGCCCCCTCTATCTCGTGCTGGTCGAGTTGTGGGTTGCGATTCGGGGAGAGCAGGCAGCGCGTAGTGGTCATGACCGTACCGCATCCGTCACTCTCGATACTGCCTCCTTCGAGAACGAGCCCGATGGTATTGATGTGGGGTAGTAAAACCCCTTCCTGCTTCAGTGAACGGGTAGCCTGATTGTCACGATCAGCCGCGAATTTCAGTCCCCAACCGTTAAAGCCAAAGTCAAGCAGTACTGGCTGGTTATTAAGGTAAATGGTGATAGGACCGTAATCCCGCACCCAGGTGTCGTTCGTGTCAACGGTTACCAGCCAGACACGACTCCGCTCGACTCCTGCCTGGTCAAGGTCTGCGGCGACACGGGTGGTGTCCGGGGCTATGATGACAACCTGTTCGTAGGCAACAATTGCGCGCACCAACTCACAATAGGTGGCGGTAACGCTCTCAAGGGTGTCGGCCCAGTCACTCTTCTCATGGGGCCATGCCAGAAGAACACCATCCTGGGGTTCCCACTCTGCGGGGAGTCTAATCTGCATAGTTCACGTGCCTTTCCGTGTAAGTTTTGGTAGTATAGTAAACAAAGTACAAAAATGCAAAGGGAGCGGGCAGGGTACGGCGGCGGCCCGGTGTAGATAATGAGTATGGCACCTACTGACGAGATACGGTCTTTACTGAATCAGCCGCTGGCAGTATTGGCAACCAATGGTGTTGATGGACTCCATACCAGTCTGGTTGCCGTTATGGCAGATGAAAGATCAATCTGGTTTTTGACACTGCGTAATACCCGGAAGTGGCATAATCTTCAGTATTACCCTGGGGTTTCTGTGCTGTTCGACAGCCGCGACGTACATGGTGCCGATCTCGAGGCGGCAAGTGTGTTAGCGGTTTCCGGCCGGGCACGTTTTCTGATCGATAGTACGGCGGATCAAATCCGTGAGCGGTTAGTCGCCCGCCATCCTTCATTGGTGCTCTTGGCGTCTGATCCAGAATGCTGCGTGGTTGAAGTAACAATCGACACCTGCTATGGTATCACTGGTCTTAAACACAAGCATTCATCTGGTGACTAACCCAGGTCCCGTACCCTACAAGGAATCACGGTAATGTCCAGTCTCACAAACCGTCTCACGGTTAATGCTCCGGCAAAAGTCAACTACCGACTCGATGTTCTGTCCCGTCGGCCAAATGGGTATCATGATTTGCATATGATCATGCAGCCGGTCGGTCTGTTTGACCTCGTGACGGTCACCCTGACCGAGACGGCGACAATTACCGTTTGTTGTGAGCATGTCGCAGTGCCGGAAGGGGCTGACAATATTGTCTATCGAGCTGCAGAGGCTATGCGGGAGCGGGCCGGCCGTCACGATGGAGTCACCATCACCATTCAAAAAGAAATTCCGGTGGCTGCCGGGATGGGGGGCGGGAGTAGTGACTGTGCTGCGGTAATCACGGCGTTAGACCAACTGTATGGATTGTCACTGCCCTGTGAAGAGCTAATGGCCATCGGTCTACGCTTTGGTGCGGATGTTCCCTTTTTTCTGTATGGCGGTACTGCTCGGGCAGAAGGAATCGGTGAAGTACTGTCGCCGGTAACCGTTTCCTGTCCGGTCTGGATGGTGCTGGTAAACCCGATGGTGCCGGTCTCAACCGCCTGGGTCTACCAAAATTTCAAGTTGACACAAACCGGCTCAAACGTTACTATTCCTGACTCTATTGAGGGGTTGGAAGAGTTGTGTTCGTTTCTTGCCAATGACCTGGAACGGGTCACCATTCCAGCCTTTCCGGTAGTCGGACAGATTAAACAACAGTTACTGAATGCAGGGGCATACGGAGCATTGATGTCGGGGAGCGGTCCGACGGTGTTCGGGGTATTCCCCGACCAAGCGGCTGCTCAGGCTGCCGCTGAACAGATACGCGTATGTGATGCCGGTTGGTTCGTGACCGTGGCGCCTGCCATTGAGTCTTGGGGCAATGCGGCTGTTACAACAGACTGAAAGGTGACCGATGACGTCTATGAACGACAAACTCAAAATCTTCAGCGGTAATGCTAACCCGGCGCTGGCTCAGAAAATCTGTGACCAGTTAGGAATTCCGTTGGGTGAGGCCCGCGTTAAGACTTTCTCCGATGGAGAGGTTTTGGTGGAGATTTGTGAGAACGTTCGTGGACGTGATGTTTTTATCGTCCAGTCAACCTGTGCGCCAGCCAATAATAATCTGATGGAACTGTTGGTGATGACCGATGCCCTTAAGCGGGCGTCAGCCGCCACCATAACCGCAGTGATCCCCTATTACGGCTATGCGCGTCAGGACCGCAAGGCTGCGCCACGGACACCGATTTCTGCAAAGCTGGTATCAAACCTGATAACAACGGCTGGCATTGACCGGGTTGTGACGATTGACCTGCATGCCGGACAGATTCAAGGATTCTTCGATATTCCGGTTGACAACCTGTATGCGGCACCGGTCTTGTTGAATCACATCAAGGAGCGTTTCGCTGGTCTTGATGTTGTGATGGTCTCTCCTGATGCTGGCGGTACTGAGCGTGCTCGTGCCTTTGCCAAGCGTCTTGACTGTCCAATTGCGGTCATCGATAAGCGGCGTACCAGCCCAAACGTTGCCGAAGTTATGCATCTGATTGGTGATGTAAGCGGTAAGATTGCCATTCTGCTTGATGATATGGTTGATACGGCGGGTACACTCGTGCATGCGGCTGCTGCATTGAAAAAAAATGGTGCTGAGCAGGTTTTTGCCTGTGCGACCCATGGTGTTTTGTCAGGGCCGGCAATTGAGCGGCTGAATGATTCGGCCATTGTAGAGTTGGTGCTGACCGATACGATTCCTTTAGGGGATAAGCTGGAGCAGACCGCTAAAATTAATGTGTTAAGCTGTGCATCACTGCTTGCTGAGGCGATTCGTCGGATTCACGGAGATGAGTCGGTCAGTTCTCTTTTTGTGTAATACTGCTGAAACAGTCTAGATGAGAAATTCGCGGCACTGCCGCAGATAGGTTTGGAGGAAGTCATGCAACAGTCAAAATTACAAGTTGAGATTCGTATCGCCACCGGTAAAGGGGCTAGCCGTAAGCTGCGCTCCGCAGGTTGTATCCCAGGTGTTGTGTATGGTCGTGGGATGGAGCCGATTGCGGTCAGTGTAACTCCTAAGGCACTCGAGGCTGCCATTGCTGGTGAGGGCGGAATCAACAACCTGATTACGTTGGAGTGCTCCGGTGACCTGAATAGTGCCGTTGTTATCGTTGCCGATTTGCAACGTGACGCACTCAAGCGCCTTCCTGAGCATGTTGACTTCCATCGTGTTAATATGCACGAGAAGGTTCGTATCAGTGTTCCGGTTACGCTGCTTGGTACTGCAGCTGGTGTTAAGGAAGGCGGACTTCTGGACTTCGCACACCACACCCTGCATATTGAGTGTCTACCAACGGCAATTCCTGAGCATATCGAAGTTGATATTGCGAACCTGACCATCGGTCATTCAATTCATGTCAGTGACATCACGTTCCCGGCTGGGGTTAAGTGCCTCGACCATGCTGATGTTCCAGTCGTCGGTGTTCTTGGTAAGGCCAAGGATACTGCCGAGGCTACTGAAGAAGCCTAGGACGATTCCCTACGCTGCATCCTTGGGTGCAGCGTAGGGGTTCCACACCATGGAGACAATCGTTATTGCCGGTCTGGGAAATCCCGGATCACGCTACCAATGGACCCGCCACAATGCGGGTTTTCTGTTTCTTGACCGTATTGCCGCGCTGGAAGGGCTCTCTATTAGTCGTAAGCAGTTTAACGGCTTGACTGCTGAGTGGGAGCGCAACGGTAAACGCTTAGTCCTGCTCAAACCACAGACGTTCATGAACCTGTCCGGCCGGTCAATCCAGCCTGCCTTGCAGTTCTATAAACTGACGACCCAACAGCTGATTGTTATTCATGATGAGGTTGATCTGCCGCTCGGGACTGTCAGAATGAAGAATGGTGGAGGGCATGGTGGTCAAAATGGCTTGCGCTCGATCATGGAATCGCTCGGCCGTAATGATTTTGCTCGTATTCGAATCGGCATCGGCCGTCCTGAGTTTGGTGATGTGACGAACCATGTGCTTGGTACTTTCACCCCACCTGAGATGGATGTGCTGGCGCGGGTGTTAGATGGTGGTCTCGACCTGCTGGAGTGTGCGCTTGATAACGGCGTTGCCAAGGCGATGAGCCTCGGTAATAACAAGAACTTTCTTGAAGGATAATCACTATGGGGTTTAACTGCGGTATTGTCGGATTACCGAATGTCGGGAAATCAACCATCTTTAATGCCATTACCTCGGCTGGTGCTGAGTCTGCAAACTATCCATTTTGCACCATTGATCCAAACGTCGGTATTGTGCAGGTTCCAGACCCGCGGATTGATCAGTTAGCTGAGATTGTTAATCCCCAGAAGTGT
The DNA here is from genome assembly GCA_048859855.1 of Trichlorobacter sp. Classification (GTDB taxonomy): domain Bacteria; phylum Desulfobacterota; class Desulfuromonadia; order Geobacterales; family Pseudopelobacteraceae; genus Trichlorobacter. The sequence goes on along the minus strand of JBLIZM010000171.1, from coordinate 1,797 downwards.
CAGTTTACGACTATCGAATTCGTGGATATTGCGGGTCTGGTCAAAGGGGCCTCTGCTGGCGAGGGACTGGGTAACCAATTTCTTGGGCATATTCGAGCCGTTGATGCAATCGTACACGTGGTGCGTTGTTTTGATGATCCGAATGTGGTGCATGTGGCCGGTCAGGTTTCTCCCAAGGATGACATTGAGGTTATTAATACCGAGTTAGCCTTGGCTGACCTCGATTCACTTGAGAAAAAACTGATACGAGTCGAAAAATTGGCTCGTAGTGGCGATAAAAAGGCAAAAGACGAGGTGGCTTTTTACGAGCGTGTGCGTAGTCTGCTCGAGCAGGGAGCTCGGGTTGCAAATTGCGCTGAAAATGAGGATGAGCGCCTCTGGTTGCGTGACTTACATCTCTTAACCGCCAAGCCGGTACTGTATGTTGCCAATGTGTCCGAGGATGACCTTGAAGGAAATCATCCCTTTGTTGCTGAGGTGCGGGATATCGCATCCCAAGAGTCGGCTGGTGTTGTGGTAATCTGTGGCCGAATAGAGGCAGAGCTTTCAGAGCTTGACCCAGAGGAAAAGCAGGCGTTTCTCGCGGATCTTGGTCTTGCGGAGTCAGGACTTGATCGTCTCATCCGTGCCGGGTATGACTTGTTGGGGCTGATTACCTATTTTACCGCTGGGGTTAAGGAAGTTCGGGCATGGACGATTGTCCGTGGTATGAAAGCGCCACAGGCGGCTGGCGTAATTCATAGCGACTTTGAAAAAGGATTTATTCGTGCTGAGGTGATTGGCTTTGATGATTATATAACCTGCCGTGGTGAGTCTGGAGCAAAAGAGAAGGGACTCATGCGATTAGAGGGTAAGGAATATGTTGTTAAAGACGGGGACGTTATGCACTTTCGTTTTAATGTCTGATTACAAGACAGCATCGTACATGATATCGGGCCGTTCCCTGTGGGGGAGCGGCCTTTTCTTTTCGTACGTACTCAACACTTGACTTTGAATATTCAATAATAATAATTATTATCCAGTAGCTTTGCGCACAAAGCTCCGGTATGCGCATTGAAAAATGCGGGAAAGGACTCTTATGGAAGAGACTGCAATTGGTTGTACACGCCCTGAAGGGGGTGTGGTTGGTCAGCACGATGTTGCCAATCAGACCCCGATTGTCGAATCTACTAACAAGGAGACTCATGCTATGATTCAAGTGGGAAAACCGGCTCCTGATTTTGTGCTCCCTGCCTATCATCAGGGAACATTCACGCAGGTAAAATTATCTGATTATTTGGGAAAATGGGTTGTGCTGTGCTTCTATCCTGGCGACTTCACCTTCGTCTGAGCTACCGAAATTTCGGCGGTCGCCGAAAACCATGCCAAGTTTCAATCACTTGGGGTCGAAGTCCTGTCAGTGAGTGTTGATAGCATGTTTGTTCACAAAATGTGGAATGATTATGAGATTACCAAAATGGTCAATGGCGGTGTGCCTTTCCCAATGTTGACTGATGGTGGCGGTAAGGTCGGAACCGTATATGGTGTTTATGATGAGGGCGCAGGTGTCGAGAACCGCGGCCGTTTCATTATTGACCCTGATGGCGTTGTTCAGGCGTATGAAGTCTTGACTCCCCCGGTTGGACGTAACATCGCAGAGACGATTCGTCAAATACAGGCATATCAACATGTCCGCGCAACGAAGGGTGCTGAAGCAACCCCATCCGGTTGGCGTCCCGGCAAGCTTACTTTGAAGCCGGGCCCTGATTTGGTTGGTAAGGTATGGGAAGTCTGGAAAACATCCATGGAGGCTGAATA